>DATEDK010000381.1:0-3616 GCA_035281685.1 Kiloniellales bacterium
GCCGGCGCCGGCCGCGACCAGCGAGCCGTAGAGCCGCGCGGCATCGAGGCAGAGCGTGATGCAGTCGTTCAGCGCGACGACGCGCTCGTCCTTCAGGAGCTTCATGGCGCCTGAGCCTCCGCCCGTTCGCCCGCCTCGCGCAAGGTCTCGGCCGGCAGAAAGACCGGCAAGGCCGCCGGCTCGACGGTGAAGCGGGCCGGCGTGGTCAGGCCGAGGTCGCCATCGACGTCGATCTGCAGCGGGTAGCCGGCCCTCACCTCGACCTTGCGGCCGCTCCAGGTGACCGCTTCGCGCCTGCGCTGCAGGCGCCCGCGCCAAAGTGCCGGCAGAAGGGAAAGCAGCGACAACACCGAGACGGGCCTCAGGTAGTAGAGCCGCAGCAGGCCGTCGAAGTGCGAGGCCTTCTCGTCCATGGTGAGGCCGCCGCCGTAGTAGCGCCCGCAGCCGATGGCGAGCTGCAGCACGCGGCAGCGGCGCGCCACGCCGTCCAGCGTCAGCGTCAGGCGCAGCGGGCGGCTCGCCCGCCAGCCATCCCACCAGCTCAGAGGATAGGAGACTATGCCCAGAAGACGCTTGCGCGGCCCGCGATGGAAGCGCGCGACATTGGCGGCGAGCCCGATGCTGGCGACGTTGAGGAAGTGCCGCTCGCCCGCCGGGGTCTCGATGCGCCCCACGTCGATCGCGGCGCTGCGGCCCGCGGCGATCACCGCCACCGCGGCCTCAACCTCGGTCGGGATCGCCAGGCTGTGCGCGAGATCGTTGGCCGTGCCGAGCGGCACCACGCCCAGCGGCAGACCGCTCTGCAGTACCGCGTCGGCAAGTCCGCTGAGCGTGCCGTCGCCGCCGCCGATGACGACGAGATCGTGGCCCGGCGCCTCCCGCCGCAGACTTGCCCGCGCTTCCGCAGAGGAGGCGGTCAGCACGACCCGGGCTTCGAGGCCGGCGGCGCCCAGCAACTCGCCCAGGGTCTTGGCCCTGGCCTCGCCGCTGCGCGCCTTGGGGTTCACGAGGCAGAGGGCACGCCGCGCCATGGCACCGCTCCCGCTTGCCTCGGCCGAGAGGGAAATGGCGTCTCTGCGCCCCGGTTCCGCGATCCGGGCTCTTCGGCAGGTGCTCTGGTGGAGGCGACCGGGCTCGAACCGGCGACCTCAAGCTTGCAAAGCTCGCGCTCTCCCAACTGAGCTACGCCCCCGGGGAGCACCTGCTGGCGGGCTCACTCATACTGCAGGGACGGCGCGGCGGCCAGATCGCCCGCGAGGGTGCCCCCATGTCGGCAGGGCTTATCCCCACTAACACTTTCATTATGAAGGACTAAGAGCCGATGAATGCGTTTCCCCGCTTGACAGTTCACGGCCCCGCTTCGCACTGTTGAGACAAGAGGGCGCACCACGGGGAGGGTAGCGCCCCGCCAAACCGTATTTCTCGACTTGAACTTGAGTCGGCAGGGACGGCGAAGCTAAGCGGGGGGAGAAAACCCGTCGATGAAGTCTGTGCGAGATGGAGCGGGTCTCCGCCTGACCCGCAGAGGCGGCTTGCTTGCGTTGCTGTTGGCGCCCATCGCTCTCGCGGTGGCGCTGCTGGCCGAACCCAGCGAAAGCCCGGCGGACGCCCTGCTGATCGCCTCGCCCGCGCTGCCGCAGGCCCCCATTGCCGCCCTGTCTACGACACCGGCCGCGTTGCCCCGCGCTCCCATCGCCGCCCTGCCCGCGACAGCGGTGGTGCTGCCGGTGACGCCGCCTCCCGCCGTGCCCGATCTCGAGCGCGCGTTGCCTGTCTCGCTCTACGTTGCCGCCCAGCCGCTCAGCGGCCAGGTGCTGGCGGCCGAGGCCGCGCCCGCCGCCAACAGCGTGATCATCGAGGTCGCCTCCGGCGACACGCTGATGGCGCTGCTGACCCGCGAGGGCGTCAGCCGTCAGGACGCACACGATGCCGTGGCCGCGCTCGAGGCGGTGTTCAGCGCGAGGGACCTCCGTCCCGGCCAGGAGCTGCGCCTGACCTTCGATGAGCCGGAGGAAGTGATGGCGGCCGCCGGCGAGGAGCCGGGCCAGCCTTCGCTGCTGGCGCTGGCGCTGCAGCCCTCGGTCGATGCCGACGTGCAGGTGGTGCGCAGCGAGGACGGCAGCTTCAGCGCCGCCGAGCAGGAACGGCCGCTGCGCATGGAGCTCCAGGGCGCCGCCGGCGTGATCGACGACAGCCTCTTCGCCGCGGCGGACTCGGCGGGCGTACCCATCCCGGCGCTGATCGAGCTGATCCGCATCTTCTCCTTCGACGTCGACTTCCAACGCGAGATCCAGCCGGGCGACAGCTTCGAGGTGCTCTACGAGGCCTATTACGACGGCACCGGCGCGCTCGCGAAAACCGGCAAGATCCTCTTCGCCGGGCTCACGCTCTCCGGCAAGCCGCTGGAGCTCTACAACTTCACGCCGTCCAGCGGCTTCGAGGACTTCTTCGACCTGACCGGCCAGTCGGTGCGCAAGGCGCTGATGAAGACGCCGATCGACGGCGCGCGCCTCTCCTCGAACTTCGGCATGCGCAAGCATCCGATCCTCGGCTACAACAAGATGCACAAGGGCGTGGATTTCGCCGCGCCGACCGGCACGCCGATCTATGCCGCGGGCGACGGCATCATCGAGATGGCGGGCTGGAACAGCGGCTACGGCAAGTACGTCCGCATCAAGCACAACAGCACCTACAAGACCGCCTATGCCCACATGTCCAAGATCGCCAAGGGCATCGGCAAGGGCACGCGGGTCAGTCAGGGCGAGATCATCGGCTACGTCGGCACCACCGGCCAATCGACCGGCCCGCACCTGCACTACGAGGTGCACATGGACGGCAAGCCGGTGAACCCGCTCGGCATCAAGCTGCCCGCCGGCGAGAAGCTGGCCGGCACCGACCTCGCCAACTTCCTCGCCGCCGCCGCCGAGATCGACAAGCTGCGCCGCACCGCGGTCACGCCGCAGGTCGCGGAGAAGGTGGAGTAGGCCCCTCCACCAGCGAAGCTGGGAGAGGGGATTACGCCTTCCTCACCCTCTTCCGGTGCACCCAGCCGTTCAGCGTGAAGCGGCCGTCCTCGACGCGGCCGGAGGGCGCCTTCACCCTGCAGACCTCGTGCAGCGCGTGACTGGGGAAGAGCACCAGGCGGTTGTCCTTCGGCAGGATGGTGGTGAAGCGCTGGCGCGTCGCGCCGCCCTCGGCACCCTGCCAGTCGTAGAGCCGCAGGTGCCCCTCCTCGAAGGCGCCGCCGGGCGGGCGGAAGTAGTAGACGTAGGTGATCCGCCGGGTCTGCACCTGGTTGTCGTGCTCGGGCACGTAGTCGCGGTGCGCGGTATAGAAGTCGCCGTGGTAGCTCGCGGTGACGTGCAGCTCGTACTGCTCGGGCGCGAAGCGCTCGATGCCGAAGGCCGAAAAGCAGCGCGGCACCAGCGCCTCGATCAGCGGCTGGAACCAGGACTTGATCTCCGGCGGCTCGAAGCCGACGCGGGCGGAGCGGCTGTCGCCGTCGAGCGTGCGCGTGCCGTCCGCCTTCACCACGCTGGCCTCGATCAGGTCGGCCGCATGCTCCATCAGCCAGTCGACGACGACCGCCTTGCGCTCGGCCGCAAGGAAATCGTCG
>DATEDK010000382.1:0-4065 GCA_035281685.1 Kiloniellales bacterium
AGCGAGACCAAGGTCAGCTCGCGCGTCACCGGGTCGGGCTCCAGAATGCCGAGGTCGGTGATCACCGCCGTCGGCCCCCGGCCCGGCAGCCCGGCGCGCTCGCGCGCGTCGCCGCCGTCGAGGAAGCCCGCCGAGGTGACAAAGTCGAGCTTCTCGACGAAGGCCTTCCTGCCGTGCTTCAGGATGATCAGCACCTCCTTCGCCATGGCGGCGATCTCCGGCGCGCCGCCGGCACCGGGCAGGCGCACCTTCGGCCTGGCGTAGTCGCCGATGACCGTGGTGTTGATGTTGGCGAAGCGGTCGATCTGCGCAGCGCCGAAGAAGCCCACGTCGATGCGGCCGCCCTGCAGCCAGTAGCGGAAGATCTCCGGGGTCGAGACCACGGTGTCGGCCGTCTCGGCGAGCTCGCCGTCGCCGATCGAGAGCGGCAGGGCCTTCGGCTTCGCGCCGATCGGGCCGGACTCGTAGATAAGCACGACGTCGGGCGCGTGCGTCAGCCGCGCCAGGTTGGCCGCCGTCGACGGCAGGCCGATGCCGACGAAGCAGACGGCGCCGTCGTTGAGGCGGCGTGCCGCCGCCACGGTCATGATCTCGCTCGCGTTGTAGCCGGGCGCCGTCATGCGGCCATCGACCTCCGAGTCTCGTCGAGCACGCGGCGGAAGCCGGCGAAGTCGTCGGTCTCCATCACATGGCGCCGCATCCAGGCGAGGAAGGGCTCGCGCTCGCGCGAGATCTCCTCCCAGGCCTGGTAGAGCCAGGAGTCGCGCTTGTAGTAGCCCTGCGCGTAGGAAGGAAAGGCGCCGCCCGGCTCCAGCGCGACCGCGGTCACGGCCCAGCGCGGCAGCACGCAGGCATTGGGCCAGGCCTCCAGCTCGTCGACGATCTCCTCGACCGTCACGATCGAGCGCTTCGCGGCCAGCACCGCCTCCTTCTGCACGCCGAGCACGCCCCAGAGCAGCACGTTGCCGCGACGGTCGGCCTTCTGCGCGTGGATCACAGTCACGTCGGGGCGGATCGCCGGCACGGCCGCGAGCTTCTCTCCGGTGAAGGGGCAGGTGACCGTTCGGATCTGGTCGTTGTAGTGCGGCAGGTCGGAGCCGACGTAGCCGCGCATGATCGCGAAGGGCAGGCCCGAGGCGCCGGCGACGTAGGCGTTCGCCATGTCGGCGTGGCCGTGCTCCTGCACGGCCAGCGGCCGCGGCCAGCCTTTCTCCACCGCATCGCGGAAGCGATAGAGCGAGCCCACGCCGGGATTGCCGCCCCAGGAGAAGCGCAGGTGCTTCACCGCGCCCATGCCGATCAGCTGGTCGTAGATCAGATCCGGCGTCATGCGCACGAGGCTGAGATCGCGCCGGCCCTGGCGGATGATCTCGTGTCCCGCCGCCGAGGGGATCAGGTGCGTGAAGCCCTCGAGCGCGACGGTGTCGCCGTCGCGCACCAGGCGGGCGACCGCCTCTCGCAGGGACAGGATCTCCGCCATGCGCCTCCCAGGATGCCGCTTACGGCGCGGCCGTTCGCCGGAAATGCTGGAAGCCGCGGCTTGACCGGTCAAGGGCGATCTTCGACTATTGTGTACGGTAATCGAACGGGACGGCTCGATGGCCGAGGTTGCGGGCGATCCGAATTTCATGACCTCGCTGGCGCGCGGGTTGACGGTGATCCGCGCCTTCTCCGACCGCGAGCCGAAACTCTCCATCGCCGAGGTGGCGCGGCTGACCGGGCTCTCGCGCGCCGCCGCCAGGCGCTGCCTGCACACGCTCGAGACTCTGGGCTATGCCGGCAGCGAGGGCCGCAGCTACTTCCTGCGGCCCAAGGTGCTGGCCCTGGGGCATGCCTTCCTCTCCGGACGCTCGCTGGCGGCGACGATCCAGCCCTTCCTGGAGCGGGTCAGCGAGGCGCTGCACGAGTCCTGCTCCGCCGCGGTCTTGGACGAGGATGAGATCGTCTACATCGCGCGCGCCGCCACCAAGCGCATCATGTCGGTCGGCCTCTCGATCGGCAGCCGGCTGCCTGCCTACTGCACCTCGCTCGGCCGCGTGCTGCTGGCGGCGCTGCCGGCGTCCGATCTCGATCGCTATTTCGCGACGCTGAAGGCCGAGGCCTTGACCGAGCGCACGGTTACCGAACCGGCAGCGCTGCGGCGCATCGTCGAGCAGACGCGCCAGCGCGGCTATGCGCTGGTCGACCAGGAGCTGGAGATCGGCCTGCGCTCGGTCTCCATCCCGCTGCGCAATCCGGCTGGCCAGGTGGTGGCGGCGATGAACGTCTCCACGCAGGCGCAGCGCGTCGGCCGCCGCGAGATCGAGCGCCGCTTCCTGTCGGTAATGCGGGCGGCGGCGGAGGATCTGCGCCTGGCGTTGGCGTGAAGCGTTGCGCTAGACGGAAAAAGAGCGTGGCAACGAGTTTTGCCTGTTGACTTTGGGGCAGTTTTCGGGAACAAAACAAGTACAGTGAGCTGTCTGTGCGGGCCGCGCCCCTAGGGTCGCGGCCCGTCTGTTTTTCTAGGTCTTCCGCCCGCCCGGCCCTTTGCCGCGGCGGGCTTTTTCATGCCTGGAGGCAAGCCATGGTCATCCGCATTCCCGACTCCATGTTCGCGCAGACGACGGGCGCGGCAACGTCGCCCAGCGAATTCGGCGAGGAGACCAGGAACGCGATCGCCGCCGCGCGCTCTGCCGAGCAGGAGATTGGCTCGCTGAGCCGCGGACTGACGCTCGCTGGTGAGGCGCTGAAGGGCGGCGAGAAGGCGAAGCAGAAGCTCGCCGCCGCCCGCAACGCGCTCGGCCGGCACGGCGATGGCGGTGCCTTGCGCTGGCTGCTCGACCACGCCGCGGCCGAGCAGGGACGGCAGGAAGCAGCGGCCAGCCATCGCACCGGCATGCGCACGCTGATCGGCACGATCAAAGGCGTCGGCAGCCTGCCGATCCCCTTCGCCCAAAAGGCGGAGCTCGGCCGCACGCTGCTGCAGCAAGGCATCGAGCGAGGCCTGGTGGCGCCGGAGCTTCACCAGCTGATCGAGGACGCCACGCTTTCACAGTTCAGCCTGACAGAGGCACAGACGGCCTTGGCCAAGGCGACGGAGCCGGGCGAGGCGCTCTCCATCGTCGCCGCCGCCAAGGCCGAAGGCTCGCTGCAGCCGATGGATAGCGACCTGCTCGATCGCCAGGCGCAGGAGCGTGACGAGCTTGCGACGGTACGGCATCGCGCGCGCTTGGCCTGGAAGGAGCACGACGACCTCGCCGCCTTCGCCCGCGGCGAACTTCCCGAGCCGCTGAGCGAGGAGAGCTTCCACTTCGTGCATGGCGCACGCGGTGCGCCCGAGGCCTACGCGCGCTACCAAGCTGCGCGCCAAGAAGGCGAAGCAATGGCGCTGATCCGCGGCAAGGATGAGGACGGGATCGAGGCGGCGCGCGCCACCTGGAAGGACGATCCGGCAGTCTTCGCGGCGGCGGTGGCGAAGGATGCGGCCGAGCGCCGGCGCGATCCCGCCGGCTACGCCCTGGCGACGGTCCCTGGGGCGCAGGCCGCGCAAGACGAGACGCCGGTGGCCGAGCGGGGTGCGCTGCTCTGGGCGGCGCAGGCCGCTGTCGGAATCGCCGAGGAAGAGCGCAGTCCCTGGACGCTGTTGGAGGAGGAGCGCCTGGCCCTCGAATGGGATTCGCTTCCTGCCGGCTCTGCCAGCCGCAACGAGAAGCTAGCGTTCCTGCAGAAGCACGTTCTCGCCATTCCTCCAGGAGAGCACCGGGCCGCCATCGGTCGGCTTGTGCGTCAAGGCATCGTCGATGGGACTGAGAGCGAGCTAACGCAGGTTCTGCGGGAGCTGAGAGAAGGCCGCATCAATCCGGCGAGGCGGGCCGCTGGCATGATCGGCGCCAGGACGGCAGGGGCGACTGCTCCGCACGCTGCATTGTCCTCAGAGGGAAAGAGACTGAGCGACCGCAATGCAGCGCCGATGATCCCAGCCCAGGTGCTCGTCGCTCCAAATCCTCTGATCCCTCCATTTCCTGAGCAGCCGACCCTGCAAGATGGCATTGATGCAATCGGTCGTCTCTTTGGCCCGGAGCAGCC
>DATEDK010000383.1:0-2601 GCA_035281685.1 Kiloniellales bacterium
GACCTCATGGGAGAACACAGTGTCGACCGCGTTGAGGATGATCGGGCTGGAGCGGAAGGAGAATGGCAGCTTCTCGTTATAGAACTGCGCGCCCGCCGCCGTAAACAACCGCTCGAAGTGCCGGCTCGCGTCGGAGAAGGCGAGCGGCACCGCGCCCTGGAAGGAAAAGATCGACTGCTTCTCGTCACCAACCGCGAAGACAGTGCGGCAGACGTTCTCGCGTGAGCCGCCGGGCGGAAACTCCGACGCGATCGTCTTGATGATCTCCCACTGCTTGGGGCTGGTGTCCTGCGCCTCGTCGACCAGCACATGGTCGATGCCGCCATCGAGCTTGTAGAGCACCCAGGCGGCGCTGTCGGCGCTCTCCAGGAGCCGACGCGTGGCGACGATCAGGTCGTCGTAGTCGAGCGCGGCGCGGCGCTGCTTGGCGCGGGTGTAACGCCCGGCGATGTCGAGGCCGAGCCGCAGCAACGCCAGCGTGCGCTCAACCAGGGCCGCGCCGTTGATGCGGTCGAGCACGGCGGCCAGGCGTTCGGCCTCGCGGCGCAGCACCTCCTCGATGTCGGGCATGGCCTCGATCGCGGCCTTGCTCGCGAGCCGCCTCAGGATCGCACCCCTGTCCGTGAAGAACACTTCGCTGTAGGGCGCCAGCCGCAACGGCCGGCCTTCCGCATCGGCCAGCCATTCGGCGATCAGCGCGGCGCGCGAGACGTCGGTCTTGCTGCCCCTGGCCAGGGCGCGGGCCGCCGCCTGCAGCGCCGCCATGTCGAACGCGTGATCGAGGCAGGCATCGCTCGCGAGCTGGCCCGCCGTGTCGTCGGGGGCGCAGCCGAGCTCGCGTGCCAGCCGCTCGCGCAGGCGTCGCAGCCCGGCCTGATCGCCGATGCGCGCCAGCAGCCAGGCCCGTTCGCTGAGAAGCTGGGTCATCAGCTCGGCGTATTCGGCGACCGAGATCCGGCCGGCAACGGAAGCGAGCGCGTCGGTCAGGTCACTTGGCGCGCCGGGTCGTACCAGCGCTTCCATCTGCTCGTCCTGGGCCTGGCGCAGCAGCGTCCGCGCGTCGGCCTCGTCCAGCACGTCGAAGCCCGGCGCCACGCCTGCCTCCAGCGGGAAGCGCTTGAGCAGCGCCTGGCAGAAGGCGTGGATGGTCAGGATGTTGATGCCTCCCGGCGCGTCGAGCACTCGCGCGAACAGGCGACGGGCGACGACGCGCTCGGTCGCCTCGGGCGCGCGGTCGATCAGCGTCTCGATCTCCTCGTCGAGCCTGCCGTCGGTCATCATCGCCCAGCGGCCGAGTTGACCGGCCAGCCGGTTGCGCATCTCGGCCGCGGCAGCCTTGGTGAAGGTGAGGCAGAGGATGCGCTCGGGCTTGACGCGATCGAGCAGCAGGCGCGTGACGCGATCGGTCAGCACCTTGGTCTTGCCGGTGCCGGCGTTGGCCTCGACCCAGGCTGAATGGCCGGGCGTGGTGGCGCGCCGCTGCGAATCGGTGGCGAGGGCCAGAGGATCGAGAGCGGGATCGAAGACGCTCATTCGTCGTCTCCGCCGGCCGTCGACCATTCGGCGACGCGTTCGAGATGCTCGTAGTCGTTGAAGGCCGGGATGTAGGCCGACCAGGGCAGGGCCGGATAGGGCGTGCCGGGCTTGGCGAAGTGCGCGGCCATCTTCTCGACCAGGGCCAGCATCGCCGGCACCAGCTCGTCGCTCGCCTTGATCTCGCTCACCTTGCCGCCGTCGCCCAGGCCATTGGCCTGCCAGTAGGAAAGGTGCACTTCCTCCGCCTTGCCGGCGATCTTGTGAAAGCCACCGCGCTCGGCCATCGCTGCCTCGAGCAGCAGCTGCGGCGCGAACAACGCCTCGAGCTCCTGGTTGGTCGGTATGCGACCGGTCTTGTAGTCGATCACGTCCCAGACGCCGGCCTCGATCTCATCGATGCGATCGGCGCGCGCCTCGATGGTAAGCGGCCGGCTGCCCGGTCCGACGATCAGGCTGACGCTGGTCTCGCTGGCGAGCAATCGCGTGCCGGCCTGCCGCCGCGCGTTCTCGGTGGCGATGAACCAGCGCGTCAGGCGCTGGAAGCGCGGCCACCAGAAGGCGCGCTCGGCGGGCGCCGTCATCAACGTGCCGAGATGCTTCTCGCCCAACGCCTCGAACTCGGCCAGCGCACCGGGCGGCAGCACGCCCGACGGATGGGTGGCCAGGAATTCGTCCAGCGCGTCGTGCAGGGCGTTGCCACGGTCGGCCGCTCCGAGCTCGGCCTCGAGGGGATCGAGCGCCTCCAGGCCCAGGATGCGCCGGGCATAGAGCCCGTAGGGATCTCGACGCCATTGCTCGATGCTCGAGACCGAAAGCCGCGTCGGCCGCGCCTCAAGCGGCGGCCGCGGTTCGGGACGCTGCCACGGCCGGTAGCCGGCGGGACGGTCGAGCGCGTCGGCCCAGGCAAGGTATTCGTGCTGGCCGCGCTGGATGTATTCGGGAGGGGCCGCCTTGGCTCCGGGCTCGTAGCCGAACAGGGCATCGAGGCGCGCCAGCCAACGCGACGGCACGGTCGGGGCGCCACCTTCGCGCTCGGAGCGGGTCAGCAGCACGCGTTCGGCGCCG
>DATEDK010000384.1:0-4134 GCA_035281685.1 Kiloniellales bacterium
CCAACTTCATCGAGTCGAAGTTCGAGGGTCGCTTCGTCGAGTTTCCGGAATTCGAGCCCGCCTGCCACAGCGACCCGGCCTGGGGCGTCAACCCGGAAGCCACCTACGACTGCGGCTCGCCGAAGGACGGCTACCTGAAGAAGGCGGCATGGAAGGGCATGAGCGAGGAGTGGCCGGCCGCCTACGCCTTCCTGCAGCGGGTCAACTTCACCAACCCGCAGATCGCGGAAGCCGCCGCGATGGTGGATGTCGAGGGCATGGCGCCCGAGGAAGCGGCCACCAAGTGGATCGAGAACAACGAGGCCGTCTGGCAGACCTGGGTCGCAGCGACGAACTGAGCGTTTGTGCATCCGATGGATCGGCCTCGGGGTGCGAGGTCGATCCACCGCGGCGCTTAGAGCTGGCTCTTTGGCCGATCCTTCGAGACGCCCTGCTGCGCAGGGCTCCTCAGGATGAGGTCTCTTGTTTGTCCACAACCTGTAATCCTCATCCTGAGGAGCAGCGCGCAGCGCTGCGTCTCGAAGGATGGGCCAGAGGCAAGAGACCAGACAACTACCGCCTCGTTCCTCCATGCACCGCGAAGGCCAGAGGGTTGGCGCCGATGCGGTAGCTGAGCTCGGCCGGGGTCTCGATGTCCCAGACGCAGAGGTCGGCCACCTTGCCGGCCGCGAGCGTGCCGTGCGTCTCGGCGAGACCGAGTGCCCGGGCGCTGTTGCGGGTGATGCCGGCCAGCGCCTCCTCCGGCGTCATGCGGAAGAGCGTGGCCGCCATGTTCAGCATCAGGAGGATCGAGGTGACCGGCGAGGAGCCGGGGTTGCTGTCGGTCGCCAGCGCGATCGGCACGCCGGCCTGGCGCAGCTTCTCGATCGGTGGCAGCTGCTTCTCCCGCAGGAAGTAGAAGGCGCCAGGCAACACGACGGCGACCGTGCCGGCCTTCGCCATCGCCGCGATGCCCTCGTCGCTGACGTACTCCAGGTGATCGGCCGAGAGCCCGCCGTAGCGCGCGACCAGCTGCGCCCCACCCATGTCGGAGAGTTGCTCGGCGTGCAGCTTCACCGGCAGGCCCAGGCGCTTCGCCGCCTGGAACAGTGCTTCCGTCTCCGCTGCGGTGAAGGCGATGCGCTCGCAGAAGCCGTCGACCGTGTCGGCCAGCCCGCTTTTCGCCACCGCGGGCAGCATGGCGACCACGGCGGCGGCGTACTCGGCCTGCCGGCCCTTGTACTCCGGCGGCACGGCATGGAGGCCGAGGAATGAGGTGCTGACCGTCACCGCACGCAGCTCGCCGAGCCGCCGCGCGACGCGCAGCATCTTCAGCTCGTTGTCCAGGTCGAGGCCGTACCCCGACTTGATCTCGATGGTGGTGACGCCCTCTGCCAGCAGCTCGTCGAGCCGGCGCAGCGCGGCTTGGATTAGCTCGTCTTCGCTCGCCTGGCGCGTCGCGGCCACGGTGGACACGATCCCGCCGCCGGCCTTGGCGATCTCCTCGTAGGTGGCGCCCTCGAGGCGCAGCTCGAACTCGCGCGCGCGGTTGCCGCCGTAGACGAGGTGCGTGTGGCAGTCGACCAGGCCGGGCGTGATCCAGCGGCCGTCGAGACGCTCCACCGTGCTCGCCAGCGCTTCCGGCCGGCCCGGCAGGTCGGCAGCGGTGCCGACATAGGCGAGCTTGCCGCCGGCAACGCCGAGCGCGGCGCTGTCGATCGCGCCATAAGGCGCGCCGCCCCTTTCCATCGTCGCCAGGCGGCAGTCGAGGTAGAGCCTGTCCCACATGGTCGTCACGCTAGTTGTATAGACAAGTTGGCGGCCCTAATCTGCCCGGCACCGGCACCGGAGGGAAGGGCGCTTGAACGGGAGAAGCGAGGTCTTTCATGCGCCGGCGGCCCTGCTGCCCCAGGGCTGGCAGGAAAACGTGCGCATCGAGGTCTCGGCCGCGGGCGACATCGTCTCGCTGACGGCGGGACAGGGCTACGAGCAGGCGACGCGGCTGGCCGGTGCCGTCGTTCCCGGCATGCCGAACCTGCACAGCCACGCCTTCCAGCGCGCGATGGCCGGGCTGGCCGAAGTGGCGGGCGCCAGTGAAGATTCCTTCTGGACCTGGCGCGAGGTGATGTATGGCTTCGTGGGCAGGCTTTCGCCCGAGCAGGTCGAGACCGTCGCCACCCAGCTCTACATCGAGATGTTGAAGGGCGGCTATACGGCGGTCGGCGAGTTTCACTACCTGCACCACCAGCCGGACGGCACCCCCTACGCCGAGCTCGCCGAGATGTCGAACCGCATCGCAGCGGCGGCAGCGGCGGCTGGCATCGGCCTCACACACCTGCCGGTGCTCTACGGCTACGGCGGTTTCGGCGGCAAGCCGGCGGGACAGGGGCAGCGGCGCTTCCTCAACGATCCGGAGCGCTACGCGCGCATCCTCGAGGACTTCGCCAAGCGGCACCATGGCGATCCGCAGGTGCGCCTCGGGATCGCGCCGCACTCGCTGCGCGCGGTCACGCAGGAGACGCTGGAGGCCGGCATTGCCGCGCTCGACCGTATCGACAAGACGGCTCCGATCCACATCCACATCGCCGAGCAGACCAAGGAGGTCGACGACTGCCGCGCCTGGTCGCACCAGACGCCGGTCGAGTGGCTCTTGAGCCATGCGCTGGTCGACCAGCGCTGGTGCCTGGTGCACGCGACGCACATGACCGACGTGGAGACGCGCCGGCTGGCTGCGACCGAGGCGGTGGCCGGGCTCTGCCCCACGACCGAGGCCAACCTCGGCGACGGCTTCTTCAACGTGCCGCAGTACCTCGCGGCCGAGGGGCGCTGGGGCATCGGCAGCGACAGCCACATCTCGGTCTCGGCGATCGAAGACCTGCGCTGGCTCGAATACGGCCAGCGGCTGAAGTTCCGCCGCCGCAACCTGATGCACGGGGGCCAGGCGAACGTCGGCGCCTTCCTCTGGCGCCACGCGCTGGCCGGCGGCGCGCAGGCCCTGGGCCGCAAGATCGGCCGTCTGGAGCCCGGCTGGCGCGCCGATTTCCTGGTGCTCGACGCGCAGCATCCGGCGCTCGCCGCCCGCCAAGGTGACGCGCTGCTCGACGCGCTGGTCTTCGCCGGCAACGTCAACCCGATCCGCGACGTCTTCGTCGGCGGCAAGCACCTGGTGCAGCAGGGCCGTCACGTCGCCGAGGCGCCGGTCGCGCGACGCTATGCGCGGACGCTGCAGGAGCTGCTTGCATGAGCGCGGCGGCCTTCGCTCGCGACTACGGCGAGGCGCGGGCAAAGTTCCGCGCCGCGAGCGAGTCGGCCGGCGGGAGACTGGAGAGCTTCACCCACCCGCTGTCCGGCCCCGATGGTGTGCCGCTCGGCGTGGATGTTGCGCGCCATGGGCCGGAGCGCGCGGAAAAACTCCTGGTGACGATCTCGGGCACGCATGGGGTCGAAGGGTTCTGCGGCTCGGGCGTGCAGGTGGCTTGGCTGGGGGAGCGGCAGGCGCTCCCGCCCGGTATCGCCCTGCTGCAAATTCACGCCATCAATCCGCATGGCTTTGCCTGGCTCCGGCGCGTGACCGAGGAAAACATCGATCTCAACCGCAACTTCGCCGACTTCGCGCGTCCGCCCGAAAACGCGCACTACGACGCGATCCACGCGAAGCTCTGCCCTTCGACCTGGGACGACAGCACGCCGGACGCCATCAATCGCGCGCTCGACGCGCACCAGGAGGCGCACGGCGGCCTGCAGGCGATCTACCTCGGCCAGTACAGCCATGCCGACGGCCTCTTCTACGGCGGGAGATCGCCGACCTGGTCGCACCGGTTGCTGAAGGATCTCTTCGCCAGGCACGCAGCCGGAGCGAGGTTGGCGGTGGTGCTGGACTATCACAGCGGTCTCGGCCCGCGCGGGCACGGCGTGCGCTTCTGCGACAACCCCCCCGGCAGCGCCGGCTGGCTGCTCGTCGAACAGTGGCTCGGCCGGGACCTGATCTCCTCGTATAGCGACCCCTCCCTGGCGCCGGTGCTGCACGGCATCATGCACGAAGGCCTCACCCAGGTGGCGGGGGACACGCTCGTGCTGACGCTGTCGCTGGAGTTCGGCACCTTGCCGCTACGGGACGTTGGCATCGCGCTCGCAGCCGACAACTGGCTGCACCAG
>DATEDK010000385.1:0-5835 GCA_035281685.1 Kiloniellales bacterium
AGGAGCGCGGGGGAACCTACCCCTTCGCGTAGCCGATCCCCTGCAGCACACCCTTGATCTCGTCGAGGATCGCGGGGTCGTCGATGGTGGCCGGCGTCTTGAAGGCCTCGTTGTCGGCGATCTTGCGGATCGTGGCGCGCAGGATCTTGCCGCTTCTGGTCTTCGGCAGGCGCAGGACCACGCAGGCGCTCTTGAAGGCCGCCACCGGCCCGATGCGGTCGCGCACCATGGCGACCAGCTCCTTGACGATCTCCGTCTGTGGACGGTTCACGCCCTTCTTCAGCACGACGAGGCCGAGCGGCACCTGGCCCTTCAGCGCATCGGCGGCACCCAGCACGGCGCATTCGGCGACGTCGGGGTGGGAGGCCAGCACCTCCTCCATCGCGCCGGTGGAGAGCCGGTGGCCGGCGACGTTGATGATGTCGTCGGTGCGCGCCATGACGAAGACGTAGCCGTCCTCATCGAGCATCCCGGCGTCGCCGGTCTCGTAGTAGCCGGGGAACGTCGAGAAGTAGGCCTTCACGTAGCGCTCGCGGCCGTTCCAGAGGCCGGGAAAGGCGCCGGGCGGCAGCGGCAGCTTGGCGACCAGCGCGCCGATCCTGCCGGCCGGTACGGGATGGCCCTCATGGTCCAGTGCGTGCAGGTCCCAGCCGGGGCCGGGTACGGTCGGCGAGCCCGGTTTCACCGCCATCGGCTCCACACCCTGCCAGTTGCCGGCAATGCACCAGCCGGTCTCCGTCTGCCACCAGTGATCGATCACCGGCACCTTGAGCTGCTGCTCGGCCCAGGCGAGCGTGTCCGGGTCGCAGCGCTCGCCCGCGAGGAAGAGCGTGCGGAAGTCCCTGAGGTCGTGCTTGCGGATGAACTCGCCCTGCGGGTCCTGCTGGCGGATCGCGCGGAACGCGGTGGGCGCGGTGAACAGCGCCTTCACGCCGTGCTGTTGGATCACGCGCCAGAAGGCGCCGGGATCCGGCGTGCCGACCGGCTTGCCCTCATAGAGGACGGAGGTGTTTCCGGCGAGCAGCGGCGCATAGACGATGTAGCTGTGCCCGACGACCCAGCCGACGTCGCTCGCGGCCCAGAAGACCTCGCCCGGCTTCACGCCGTAGAGGCCCTGCATGGTCCAGTGCAGCGCCACGGCATGGCCGCCGTTGTCGCGCACGATGCCCTTGGGCTGGCCGGTGGTGCCGCTGGTATAGAGAATGTAGAGCGGATCGGTCGCGGCCACCGGCACGCAGGCATGGGGCTGCGCCCCGTCGAGCGCCTGCTCCCAGGTGAGATCGCTGTCGTGCAGCTCGGCCAGGTGCTGCGGCCGCTGCAGGACGATCGTGCGTTCGGGCTTGTGCGCCGCCATGCCGATCGCGGCATCGACCAGCGGCTTGTAGGCGACGATGCGCCCCGGCTCGAGGCCGCAGGAGGCGGCAACCACCAGCTTCGGCTGGCAGTCGTCGATGCGGGTGGCGAGCTCGTTGGCAGCGAAGCCGCCGAAGACCACCGAGTGGATCGCGCCCAGGCGCGCGCAGGCCAGCATGGCGACGACCGCTTCCGGCACCATCGGCAGGTAGAGGATGACGCGGTCGCCCCTGCCGACGCCCAGGCGCGCCAGCGCGCCCGCGAAGCGCGCCACCCGGTCGGTCAGCTGGGCGTAGGCGATCGTCTGCACCTGCCCGGTCATCGGCGAGTCGTAGATGATCGCCGCCTGCTGGCCGCGGCCGGCAGCGACATGGCGGTCGAGGCAGTTCCAGGCGGTGTTGAGCCTGCCGCCGGAGAACCAGCGCGAGGCCGGCGCCTGCGAAAGGTCGAGCGTCTTCGTCCAGGGTTCGATCCAATCGATGGCCTTGGCCTGCTCGGCCCAGAAGCCTTCGGCGTCCTCGAGCGAGCGGCGGTGCAGGTCGGCGTAGCGTGTCATGAGTTAAGGGCAGCGCATTCGAGCTAAGGGATCAAGACGCACAGACCAGAAAACCCCCCTCTCCCGCTCTCCCCCGCTTTCGCGGGAGAAAGGGCGTTCTGCGCGATCTTCGACAAATGCGCCCCTCTCCCGCGCGCAGCGCGGGGGAGGGTAGGGAGGGGGGTTTGGTAGGTTGCCTGCAAAACTGCGCAGCCCGATCCGACGGAGACCCACCATGACCTATCCGACCTTCGATCCCGCGCGGCGCATCGCCATCATCGGCGCCGGCGTGATGGGCACCAAGGTGGCCTGGGCCTCAGCGCGCGCCGGCATCCCGACGGCGCTCTACGACAGCGAGCCCGGCAAGCCGGCGGCCTCTTGCGCGCTCGCGCTCACCTGGAGCGAAGGCGCCGAGCGCGAGCGCCTGGCGGCGAACCTGGTGCCCGCGGAGACGCTCGACTCAGCGCTCGACGGCGCGCAGCTCGCCTTCGAGAACGTGCCGGAGGATCTCGCCTTGAAGCGCAAGGTGCTGGGAGAGGTCGGGCGCCGCCTCGCGCCGGGCGCGATGATGGGCTCGAACGCCTCCTCGCTCACCTGCACGCCCTTGGCCGAGGCCTCGGGACGGCCGGCGCGGTTCTTCAACATGAACTTCAGCGATCCGCGCAACGGCCGGCTGGTCGAGATCATGCTCTCGCCGGAGAGCGATCCGCGTGCTGCCGACTTCGCGCGGGCCTGGGCGCGCGCCATCGCCATGGTGCCGCTCCACTGCCGCAAGGAGCAGATGGGTTATTCCTTCAACCGCCTTTGGCGCGCGATCAAGAAGGAGGTGCTGCGTCAGATCGCGGAGGGCTACGCGACCGCCGAGGACATCGACCGCGCCTGGATGCTGATCTTCGGCATGCCGATCGGGCCTTGCGGCATCATGGACCAGATCAGCCTCAGCTCCGTCGCCAAGGTGGAGCACCAGTATGCGCTTGCCTCGGGCGATCCCCACGACGAGGCGCCGCCCTTCCTCCACCGCATGATCGCCGAGGGCCGCAACGGCGAGCGGGCCGGCCGCGGCTTCTACAGCTATCCCGATCCGGCCTATCGGCGCCCGGGCTGGCTGGAGGGCGAAGGCTAGGCGCGCGCTTTGCGCGCGGCCCCGATGACAGCGGCCGGTGCATGCACTACCTAAGCCCGACCATGACGGAAAAGAGCCAGAGGTTGCCGATGCAGGGATTGATCGAGCGCATCATCCTGTGGAGCCGCTACATCCTGATCGTCTTCTACGTCGGCCTGGGCGTGGGCCTGGCGATCTTCGCCGGCAAGTTCTTCCTGAACCTCTGGAACATGGGGAAGATCCTGCCGACCGCCAGCGACAACGACATGCTGCTGGCGATCCTGGTGCTGATCGACAAGTCGCTGGTGGCGGGGCTCGTCGTCATGGTGATGCTGTCGAGCTACGAGAACTTCGTCGGCCGCTTCGACCAGCAGCTCGCCGGCGACAAGCCCTCCTGGCTCGGCCGCCTCGACCCCGGCAGCCTGAAGATCAAGGTCGCCGCCTCGATCGTGGCGATCTCCTCGATCCACCTGCTGCAGGTCTTCATGAACATGGCCGCCTACACCGACCAGCAGGTGCTGTGGAAGACGATCATCCACGTGGTCTTCCTCTTCTCCGCGCTGCTGCTCGCCTTCCTCGACCGCCTGACCGCGCTCTGGGCGCAGCAGGCCGCGGGCGCCGTCGAGGCGAAGCCCTGAAGTTTCACCTCTCCCGAGGAGGAGAGAGTCGAGCGAAGCGAGGGCGGCGGCAGCGCCTCTGTCCGCTCGATCGGAGGAATGGCTGAGAAATTGGACAGGGCTCCGGCGTCAGCGGACGAGCTTCCAGTCTATTGGAGCAAAATGCAGCGCGTCCGCTTTCTCTCGTTGCGTCGCGCCGGCGCTTGGCGGAACTCTCCCGCGCATCGGGCCGCCGCCAGGCTTGGCCCCCTCACCACAGCCAGCGCCGACTGCCGCGCGGTCGCGCAGATGGAGACCAGAATGGCCATGGCCAAGATGTCCGAGATGCCCTCCATGGGCGGCATGATGCCGATGATGATGCCCATGATGAATCCGATGATGATGATGAACCCGATGATGATGAATCCCATGATGATGGGCGGCATGATGAACCCCATGATGATGGGCGGCATGATGCCGATGATGATGTGCCGCATGTCCTGCGAGATGACGAAGGACGGCATGATGATGAAGATGATGGCGCCCGAGGGCATGTCGCAGGACATGTTCATGGATATGTGCGCCCGCATGATGCCGATGATGCAGTCCATGCCGTCGATGATGGCCTGCGGCGGCATGATGATGATGATGATGCCGACGATGAAGGCCTGAGGCCTTCCGGCCGACGCGAGGCGGTCGCCGGCTAGCCGACCGCCTCGACGTAGGTCATCACGAGGTAGAGCACGGCTTCCGTCTGGCCGAGGTTCCGGTAGGTGTGCGGAACGTCGGCGTCGAACATGATCGCATCGCCCGCCTCCAGCCGGTGGGTCTGGTTGTCGGCGATGATCTCCACCTTCCCGCTCTCGACCACGAGGTTCTCCACCGTGCCGGCCGCATGGGGCTCGGCCTCCTCGTTGGCGTAGGGCGCCATGGTCAGCCGGTAGAACTCGACGCGCCGCTCCCAGGTGAAGGGGAAGAGCGCGCGCGAGGTGAAGCTGCCGTCGGCCGAGGCCAGGATCTTCGCCTGGCCCTTGCGCAGCACCACGGTGCCGCGGGCGTGGCTGTCGCTGGTGAGCGCCGAGAAGGGCACCTCGAGGGCCCGGGCCACCTTCCACAGCAGCGCAATGGTCGGCACCGAGCGGCCAAGCTCGATCTGTCCCAGCATCGCGCGGCTGACGCCGGAGAGCTTGGCCAGGCGCTCCAGCGAGTGGCCCCGCTTGGTGCGCAGGCGGCGGAGATTGTGGCCGACCCGGGAGGCGAGCTCGTCGGTCTCGTCGTGGACGCCGCTGTCGATCTCTTGGTGAACCTGGGTACCCACGGGTGCGCCCGGGGTGAGGGGCGCTAGGCCGTCGCCGGCCAGCTGCGCACGTAGACCCAGACCGGCATCCAGAGGAAGGGTGCGGCGAAGGCCGGCATCACCGTCGCCATCGCCGGACCGCTGGCCTCGGCCGCCTGCTGGGCTTGGCGGCGACTGCGGAACTGGGCGAGGTCGATGATCTGGGCGGCCTGGGCCATCGTGGGGTTCTCCTGCCCTGAATATCTGTTAGAGCGGAGGATATGTCAACATATTAGACGGCCCGTGCGACGCGACGTTGTCGCAGGGTGCACGCCAGACCTGGGGCCAACCGGGAGGGGCTAGGCCGAGACCGCCTGCGGGCAGTTTGCCGGCTGCGCCTCGAAGAGATGGCGCAGCGGGTCGACCGCGGGGTTGCCCGCCACCGCGCCCGGCGCGAAGGCCGCCCCGGCCGCCGCCAGCGAGTGGTCGTAGACCGCCTCGTTCTTGAAGTAGGCGTTGGCGTGCAGCGTGACCTCGCAGTCCAGCAGCGTCGCCAGGATGGCGCCGTGCAGGCGGTCGGTCGCCACGTGGCGGCAGCGCGCGATGCGATGCGCCAGGAGCAGCACCTCGGCTTCCGCCTCGGCCATGTCGAGCCAGGGGCCCTCGATCGCTGCCATGGGGTCCTCGCTGCCCGCCGGTGCCAGGGTCAGGGCCTCCTTGTCGCGGCGGAAGAAGCGGCCGTTCTCCTTGCGCGCCGCGCGGGGCGCCAGCGACAGGTTCTGCTGCAGCCAGGCGTCGAGCGCAAAGGCGGCGTCGTGCGCCAGGCGCAGCTGGCCATGAGCCACCTGGCTGCGGGCGTAGGTCATCGAGACCAGGTCGCGGCAGAGCACCCGCAGACGCGGTCCCCAGCGCTCGAAGACCGCGCGGTGGCCGAAGATCGTCGCCGGGAAGAGCCGGGGGCGATGCTCCAGGG
>DATEDK010000386.1:0-8461 GCA_035281685.1 Kiloniellales bacterium
CTCAGCCTCGATTCCGTGGTGGTGAACCGCGCAAGCCGCGGTCGCGACGGCGCCTGGTTCGGCCGTCTCTTCGGCGCGATCGGCAGACTCTATCTCGGACTGTTGGCTCTGACGTTCTGCGCCGCGCTGCTGCTCTATCTCGTCGCGCGCGACGCGGTCTTCGGCGAGCTGCCGGACTACGCGCTGGCGAGCGGCCTTGCGCTAGTCCCGCTGATGCTCTGGGCGCGCTACCAGCAGGCGCTGCTGCTCGCGTTGGGCAAGCTCAACCTCCGCAACCGCGCCACCGTCGTCGCCAACCTCGTCGCTCTCGCTGGCCTTGCCGTCTTTGTCTGGCTCTTAGGTTGGGGGGTGCCCGGCGCGCTGCTGGCCCAGGGGCTGGCATCGGCGGTGGCGGCGACGCTGGGCTTCCGGGCTCTCTGGGCTGCGGCCCGCGGGCTGCTGGGGAGGCATGAGCCGCTGCTGCCGCTCGCAGCGGACGGCGCCAAGGCGCATGCCAGCGCGGTCGGCCACTATGTTTACGGCTCGGTCGACGTGGTGACGTTGAACAGCGTTGCCGGTGCCGCCGCGGTTGGGTGGTACCAGATGGCCCTGCGCCTGATCGGTGTCGGCCTGGCATTGCCGGGCGCGGTCGCCACGGTCTTCCGCTCGCGCATGGGCGGGCTTCCTCCGAAGGAGTCCTGGAGTCGCCAGCGCGGACCCGTGCTGCTGACCGTGTTGGTGACCTTGGCCGGTGGTGCGATCGCCTGGCTGATCGCACCCTGGATCATTCCGCTGCTCGCCGGCGAGGAGTTCCTACCCTCGGTCGACCTCTTCCGCGCCCTCTTGCCGATCCTCTTCGGCCGCTCGCTCGAACTTCTCCTGGTGCCGCAGATCTTCGCGCGCGGCTATTTCCTCGCAGGCTCGGCGGTCGCGCTCTTCCTGGCGGCGATCAGCACCGGTCTCTTCCTCTGGCTGATTCCGGCCGAAGGGCTCGACGGCGCGGTGACCGCGGCGCTCATCGCCTTCGCACTGCTGCCCGCCCTCGTCTACCTCGGCTGGATGGCGTGGTTCGAACGCGATCTCCGTCGCTGGGAGACCGTGTCATGAGCTCCCCCAAGATCACGCTCTGCGTGATGACCTGCAACCAGGGTTCCTTCCTGGCAGCGTGTCTGGAGAGCGTGCTGGCGCAGCGGCGGCGACCGGACCGCCTGGTGATCGCCGACAACGGCTCGACCGACGCGACCGGCGCGGTTCTGGAGAGCTTCGCCGCGCGCCATGGGCAGCGGCCGGACATCAGCGTACATCGCCTGGCCTACGTCGGCGGTCCCTCGGCGCTGATCAACGCCCTCGCGCCGCGCCTCGAGGGCGAGATCGTCGTCTTCCAGGCGGGCGACGACATCGCCGAGCCCGAGCGCGTCGGGCGCCTCGAGGCGCTGTTCGATGCCGACCCAGCCGTGCTGGCGGCGCACTCCGCGGTGACCGTGATCGATCCCGCGGGCCGCATCATCGAGACGCTCGAGTACGACCTGCCGCAGCGCGAGCAGGCACGGCATTTCGCGCGCGTGCAGGGCTACGTGCTGGGTGCCGGTCTCGCGATCCGACGTCGGCTGCTCGACGCCTTCCCGCCGCTCGACGACGGCGCCTACGAGGACACCATCCTGCCGTTCCGCGCCGCGCTGCTCGGGCGGGTGGGCTACGTGCCCGAGCGGCTGGTTCGCTATCGGCGCCACCACGGCAACGTGACGCACGCCCTGCACGACATCAGCTCGACTGAGGCGGCCAGGCGGGCGACGCAGCTCTCGCTCGCGCGGCTGAGGCACATTGCCAAGCTCCGGCGGGACGACCTCGGCCATCTGCTGCATCGTCAGCCCGAGCGCCGCAACGAACTGGCCCCGCTCTACCGGGTGATCGACGCGTCGTTGGAGGAGGCTGAGGTCAGCCACGCCTTGCTCGCCCCCAGGCTGTCGCGACGTCTCTGGGCGCTGCGCAGGACGGCGGCGGCAGGCGCCGCGCCGCGGTCGCTGCTTCTGGCGCTGACCAGCGCGCTGGCGCCCGGCCTCTACCTTGCCTACCGGCGGGCGCGGAAGCGCCGATGAGCGGGCGGCAACGCTGGCTTTGGTTCGTCGCCGCGCTGGCGATTCTCGCGCTCGCCGGCTGGCAGGCCTGGCTCTGGCTGCCGCATCCCGACGTCGCCTTCTACACGAGCGCCGCGATGCAGCTGGACCAAGGGGCGCGTCTCTATCACGAGGTCGGCGACATGAACGCGCCGCCGATCTACTGGCTGCATGGCCTCGCGCACGACCTGGCCTCACTGTCCGGCCTGCCCGATGCCAAGGCGCCCGCAATCCTGTTCCTGCTCTTCGCGGCACTCGTTCTGCTGTGGTGCGCTCTGCTGGCGCCCAGTGCCGGCGCACCCTTCTGGATTCTGCCGGCGCTCGCCGCGATCCTGACCTTCCCGGCGCTCAATGGCTTTGCCGAGCGCGAGCATTGGCTGCTGGCGGGCCTCCTGCCTTACCTCTTCACTCTGGCGACGGCAGCGCGCGGTGCAGCACCGCCTGGCCGTTCCTCGCTCTCTGCGGCCGCGCTTGCGGGCGCACTCGCGCTGCTGAAGCCGCCCTATTTCCTACTGCCGATTGCCGCCGCGGAGCTCTGGCTCGCGATACGTCGGCGTCGCGTGGCGAGCCTTTGGCGGCGCGAGGCCTGGGCGGCCGCTGGCGTTTTCCTCCTGGGCGTCCTGCTGATCGTGCTGCTGCATCCGGCCTACATCGATCGCGTGCTGCCGCAGGCGCTCGCGTATTACACTGGCTTGGACCAGCCGCTGACGGAGCTGCTGCTGCCGCGCGGCGTCCTGCTGCCGCTGCTCGTGCTGCTGGCGGCCGCCGCGCTCGCCTTTGCAAGGCCGGGGCTCAGCGCGCTCGCCGGCGCCACCGCTACGGCGGCGCTCGGTTTCGCGCTTGCCTTCTTCCTGCAGGCCAAGGGCTTCGCCTACCAGTGGCTGCCGGTCCCCGTGCTGGGCAGCCTGGCGGTGCTGCTGCTGGTGACCGCCGCCGGTCCGCGCCTCAGGCTCGCCGCGCTGCCGCTGCTGCTGCTGCCGCTCTGGACCGGCTACCTCGGCTGGCAGCAGCTCAAGGGGCGAGAGCAAGCCTGGCCGGAAGCGCGCGCGCTGCAGGCGGTGCTGGAGGATATGAGTCGCGGCCGCGACAGGCCGCTTGGCCTCTTCGCGTTCGCGCCCGAGCTCTACCCCTTCTTCCCGGCCGTCACGCTGGCCGGTGCCGCCTGGCTGAACAGCGAATCGCATCTTTGGCAGCTCGACGGTCTCTATCGCCGGCAACCCGCCACCACAGCGGGCGGCTTTCGTCTGCCGGAGGAGCAATCACCCGAGGAGCGCGAGCTGCGCCTCGCGCTGGTCGGGCGCTTCCTGCTGGCGCGGCCCGACATCGTTGCGGTCCATCGCGGCGGTGGGCGGCCGACCATCGGCGGAAGCGATTTCTCCTACCTCGATTACTACCTGAGCGATCCTGCCTTCGCCGAAGCCTGGCGCGGTTACGTGTGGCGGCAGCGAATCGGCGACTACGACCTCTACGCCCGCTAGACTGCAGGGAGGGGACTGGCGTTTGGACAGCAGCGACGCACGGCAGGAGGAGAGGATCGCGAGCGCGGGCCGCCCGACCGGCGTCACGCTGCTGATCCCGCTGCTCGATGACTGGGCGAGTGCGCGCCAGCTCCTGGCCGAACTCAATCAGGTCGCCGCGGGCGCGGCGCAACGCCTGGGCGTGCTGCTGGTCGACGATGGTTCGCGCGAGGCCTGTCCCTTCGCGGCGGAAGCCCCGGCCTGGACGCATCTCGCGCCGCTCGAGGTCCTGACGCTCGCGGTGAACCAGGGCCATCCGCGCGCCATCGCCATCGGTCTCGCGGCGCTGGCCGAGCGCCCCGAGCTCGAGGCGGTGATCGTCATGGACGGCGACGGCGAGGATCGGCCGACCGACGTGCTGCGCCTGATCGAACGCTGGCGGCAGCAGCCGGACCACATCGTCGTGGCCGAACGCCGGCGGCGCAGCGAACCCCTGGGCTTCCGCCTGTTCTACGGCCTCTACAAGGCGATCTTCCGCCTGCTGACCGGCAGGCGCATAGACTTCGGCAACTTCTGCCTGCTGCCGAAGGTGACCTTGGAGCAGTTGGTGCATCGCAGCGATCTCTGGAGCCATCTCGCCGGCACCCTGATCGCCAGCCGCTGGCAGATCGAACGGCTGCCGACCGACCGCGGCAAGCGCTACCAGGGCCGCTCGCGCATGAACCTGCCCGCGCTGGTGCAGCACGGACTGGGCGCGGTCGCCGTCGACCTCGACCGCGTGCTGATCCGCCTGCTGATCTTCCTCGGCGTGGTGATCGCCGTCCTGGCGCTGACGTTGATCGGCATCATCGCGGTGAAGATCTTCTCCGATCTGGCGGTGCCCGGCTGGGCCACCACGGCCTTCGGCCTGGTCGCCGTGCTGCTGCTGCAGAGCATCGTCTTTGCCTTCCTGCTGCTCTTCGTTTCGCTGCGCACGCGCGGCCTGCCGCAGGTGATCCCGGCGCAGAGCTGGCGCGGCTACCTCAGCGCGGCGCGACCCCTGGTGCTGCTGGCGGGCGATGCCGCCTGAGGCAGGTTCGCCCTTCAGCGAGCCGCCGCGCCACTACATGGGGCGCGAGCTCGAGCTCTTCGCCGCCGCGCGTCGCTGGCGCGCCTACTGGGGACGCAAGGTTGTCCCGTTCTTGGGTTCGCGCGTGCTGGAGGTCGGTGCCGGCATCGGCTCGAACGCGCTCGCGCTCTGGCGGCCCGGCATCGCCCGTTGGCTGGCGGTGGAGCCCGATCCCGAGCTGGCGGAGCGCTTCCTCGTGCGTACGCACTCCCTGCAGCCGCGGCCGCACGTGCATCGCGGCACGCTGGAAAGCCTGACGGGCGAGGCGCCTTTCGACAGCGCGCTCTACATCGACGTCCTGGAGCACCTGGAGGACGATGCCGGCGAGTTGGCGCGTGCGGCCGCCTTCCTGCGGCCGGGCGGCCACCTGGTCGCGCTGTCCCCCGCGCATCCGGCGCTCTACAGCCCTTTCGACAAGGCGATCGGGCACGTCCGGCGCTACACGCTGAAGGACCTGCCGCAGCTGGTCGGCCGGCATTTCACCGTGGTCAGGGCGATGCACCTGGACTGTGTCGGCGCGCTGCTGTCGCTGGGCAATCGCGTGCTGCTGCGCGCGGCGGAGCCGACGCAGCGGCAGCTCGCCTTCTGGAACGGCGTCTGCGTGCCGCTCTCCCGCCTGGTCGATCCGCTGGTGCTGCACCGCTTGGGCCGCTCGCTGCTGGTCGTCGGACGGCGATGACCGGGGAGCGGCCGCGCCGTATCGAGATCTGCAATCCCGGCGCCATGCACTTCACCTACGCGCTGGGCGCGGCGGTGCAGCGGCTTGGCTACGCGGGCCGCTATCACACGAGCCTCTACTACAAGACCGCGGCTTGGCGGTCATGGCTGGCCCTGCTGCCGCCCGGCCTGCGCCGCCGCGCCGAGCGGCAGCTGCGCCGGCGGCTGCACGCCGGGCTCGATGCCGACCGCGTGGTCAGTCACAACGTCATCGAGGGCCTCAGGCTCGCGGCCGGCCGCGCCGGTTTCGCTGGCAGCGCGCTTATGCGTTGGCGCAACCGCACTGCAGACCGCCGCATGGCGCAGCTGGTGCGCCGCCGGCCGCCGGCCGCGGTCATCGGTCATGACACCGCGGCCCTCTTGACGCTGATGGCCGCGCGCGAAGTCGGCAGCCTCGGCATCCTGAACCAGGTGATCGGGCATCGCGCGCTGGGGGAGCCTCTGCTGCTGGCCGATCTGGCGCGCTGGCCCGCCTTCGCCGAGGAACGGCAGCTGAAGCCCGATCCGGCGATGACCGACTACTGCCGCCAGGAGGCGCTCGCCGCCGGGCATTGCCTTGCGCCCTCCGACTATGTGCGCCAGACGCTGGAGGCCGTGGGCGTGGCGGCCGAGCGCATCTCGGTGCTGCCCTACGGCGTCGACGTCGAGCGCTTCCGTCCCCGGAGCGGAGAGCGGATGCCCGGACCCGTGCGCCTGCTCTTCGTCGGCCAGCTCAGCCAGCGCAAGGGCCTGGCGTACCTGTTGGAGGCGCTGGCCGGGCTGCCCCAGGGCCTGGTCGAAGCCACTCTCGTCGGCCCGCTCAGCGCGCCGCCTGCCGCTCTCGCGCCCTATGCCGATCGCTTCCGGCACCTGCCGGCCGTGCCCTACCAGGAGGTGCACCGCGTCTTCGCCGATGCCGATGTCTTCGTCTATCCCTCGCTGCACGAGGGTTCGGCGCTCGCGATCTACGAAGCCCTTGCGGCGGGATTGCCAGTGGTGACCACGCCCAACTCGGGCTCGGTGGTGGAGGAGGGGCGCCAGGGCTTCCTCGTGCCCGCCGGGAGCGTCGCGCCGCTGCGCGAGCGCATAGGCGAGCTGGCCGAGGACGTGGCTCTGCGGCGGCGCATGGCGGAGGCTGCGCGTGCCCGCGCCCTGGAGTTCACCTGGACCCGCTACGAGCAGAGCTTGCGGCACACGTTGGAGGAGTTGATCGGACCGCCTGCGAATTGACCCACTGGACGCAGGGACGCGTCCTACCATCCCTTAACTAGTGATTTCGACTTGCACCATTCGCGGAATCAGGCGAAACAACAGCCGCTCGGACGGCGGATGGGGATCTGCCGGTCACGAGTTCTGAACCCTCGTTCGGCTTTGCCCGCCATACGCGGTTGCTGGCCGAGCGTGTGGGGCAAGGGGGATGGCATCGTCTCGGCGAGCAGCCCGGCGGCTGCTGACGGCGCCTCCTGGGGGGATGGGGGATGTCGGCGACCGCTCTGCTGCGCCAGGCCGTGGGCCTGTGCGCTCTTTTCCTCGGTATCTTCGCTCTTCTGGCCTCATCGGCGCTGACCAACGCGGCAGAGGCCGCGAATGTCACGCTGTCGAACACTTGCACGACCCCGGTCAGCGACACGCTGACGAGCGGCGGCAACGCCAGCGATACGCTCATCTTCGATTTCGATTCATCGGCCCCGAAGGTGGTGACGATCGTTGTCACCAAGCTGACCGGGGGCAGCGGCAGCTACAGCTTCCAGATCGATGACGGCAACGCCGCCGGGACCTGGGACTACACGTTCAGTCCCACCGGGTCCTTCGGCAGCCCCATCAACATGGATTCCTTTTCGACGCTGACGATCACGGCGTCGCCGACCAACAGCAACGGAACGAAGCGATGGACTCTCACCAACGTCCTGACCGGGCGCAGTCTGAACTGGACTGCCAGTTGCCAGGCCGACAACAGAACGCTGACCATCAACAGCGTCACCGCCACGCCGACAGAGTATAGCGCCAGCGGTCAGAGCATCACCTTCACCTACAACATCACGAACAACAGCGCCTTCACGACTTTTCCGGCGAGCGCGATCAACATCGACGGTACGCGCACGGTGACCGGCGGCACCTGCGGCACCTTCAGCCTCGCTGCGGGCGCTAGCGGCACCTGTACGCGGACCTACACGACACAGGTGTCCGACGTACCGAACGACATCGTCTACACGCTGAGCTCAGCGACCACGACGGCCACCGGCTGGACGGTAGGCCTGGCGGCCCCAGCGCCCAGCACTACGGTCCAGTTCAACAACAAGAGCCTGACGATCAACAGTGTGAGCGCTTCGCCGACGATCTACACGGACAGCGGGCAGAGCATCACCTTCACCTATTCGATCACGAACAACAGCGCCCTCAGCGCCTTCCCGTCGAGCGCCATCGACATCAGCGGAACGCGCACGGTGACCGGCGGCACCTGCGGCACCTTCAGCCTGGGCATCGGAGCCACGGGCACCTGCACGCGGACCTACACGACCCAGGGGTCCGACGAACCGAACGACATCGTCTACACGCTGAGCTCGGCCACCACGACGGCCAGCGGCTGGACGGTGAGCCTGGCCGCTCCTGCGCCCAGCACTACGGTCCAATACCCGAGCGGCGCCACCTCGACGATCACCGCCAGCCCGACCTCGATCGAGGCCAACGGCAGCTCGACCTCGACGATCACCGTGCAGTTGAAGGACAGCAGCGGCAACAACCTGACGACGAGCGGCGGCACGGTCGCCCTGTCCACCACGCTCGGCACGCTGGGCAGCGTGACGGACAACAACAACGGCACCTACACGGCAACGCTCACCTCCGGGACAATCACGGGCACCGCCACGATCACCGGCACGATCAACGGCAATGCGATCACCGACAACGCCACGGTGACGTTCACTGCTGGCGCGATCAGCGCCGCCAACTCGACGGTCGACGCCACCACGCCGCACGTGGCCGATGGGGTCGACGACTCCACCGTCACCATCGTGCTGAGGGATGCGAACAACAACGCTGTCATCGGCCTCACGGACGGCGACTTCGTGATCGGCCTGACCGGCAGCGCGGTGGAAGGCACGGTGACG
>DATEDK010000387.1:0-4262 GCA_035281685.1 Kiloniellales bacterium
TGACGCTTGGTCGCTGGGTGTTCGGATAGCCTCGTCTAGTTCTCCGGCGCGCCGGGGTACCAGCCGACGAGCCCATGGCGGCGGTAGCCCATCAGCAGGCGGATGGACTCCGGCAAAGCGTCCGCGGCTTCGCGCGGGATGGAGAGGTACATGTTCTCCTCCTGCCTCAGCCAGCCGAGCGCGTAGGTGTTGATCAGCGCCAGCCGCGCGGCGTTGCTGCGGTTGGCGCCGCCGCCGTGGAAGGTGGAGCCGAGATAGAGCAGGAGCGAGCCGACCGGCATGGTCGCCTGCACCACCAGGTCGTCCGCGGTCGGCAGGCGGTCGAGCGGCCAGCGGTGGCTGCCGGGCACGACGCGTGTGGCGCCGTTCTCCAGCGTGAAGTCGTCGAGCGCCCAGAGTGCGCTCACCTGCATCTCCAGGCCTTCGAAGCGCTTCCAATAGCAGTTCTGGTCCCGATGCAGGCGCTGATTGCCCTCGCCCGGCAGGATCTCGATGCCGGTCAGGCTGCCGAACTGGTAGTTCAGGCAGTTCTTGAGGAGGAAGCGGTCGGCCGTCGCCAGTACCAGAGGATGCTCGAGCAGCGGGAGGGCGGCAGGCGAGCGGGCGATGACCTGGCTGATCCGGAGGGTCTTGAAGCCGTTGAACTCGCCGGCGGAGTCCAGGCCCTCCCGGTCGAGCCAGGGGCGAAACTCGCCCGCGATCCGTCGGCAGTGCACGGCGTCGATCAGACGCTCGACGATGACCGCACCATCGCGCTCCAGCGCAGCGAAAAGCGGCTCGAGCGATGTTCCGGCCGGCAGCGTTTGCAGCATGGAAATCAAAATCCGAAACCGGGGGCCCCGCGGTCAAGCCCCGGGGCAAGCCCTTGCGGCCGGCGCCGCTTCGCGCCTTCTATGGCGCATGGACAGCGTCGCTCTCTTGGTCACTGCCGAGGACATCGAGGCCTATCGTCGCGACGGCGCGATCTGCCTGCGCGGGCTCTTCAAGCCGTGGCTCGCGACCATCGAGGCCGGCATCGCGCGCAACATGGCGGAGCCCGGGCCCTATGCCTCGGAGAACCTGAAGCCGGGCGAGCCCGGCCGCTTCTTCGACGATTACTGCAACTGGGAGCGCATTGCCGAATTCCGCGATGTGGTCCTGAACTCGCCGGCAGCCGCGGTGGCTGCGGCGGTGATGGGATCGCAGAGCGCGCAGTTCTTCCACGACCACGTGCTGGTCAAGGAGCCGGGCACGCACCGAGCCACGCCCTGGCACCAGGACATCCCCTACTATTTCACGGACGGCCGGCAGACGGTCAGCTTCTGGATCCCCATCGACCCCGTGCGCGAGGCGACGCTGCGCGTCGTCGCCGGCTCGCATCGCTGGGAGAAGTGGGTGCTGCCGGTGAAGTGGCTGACCGATGCAGACTTCTACGCAGCCGGCGGCGACTACCTGCCGGTGCCCGATCCCGACGCCGAGCCGGGACGCTACCGCGTGCTCGAGTGGCCGCTGGAGCCGGGCGACGCCGTGCTCTTCGACTTCCGCGCCCTGCACGGCGCGCGCGGCAATCCCACGGCCCAGCGCCGCCGCGCGTTGTCGCTCCGCTTCGTCGGCGACGACGTGACCTACGGTGCTCGTCCCGGCCGCACCTCGCCGCCCTACCCCGGCCATGGCATGGTTCCGGGGCAGCGGCTGCGCGAGGATTGGTTTCCCGTCGTCTGGCGCGCCTCGACCCCTCCGCGCTGAAACGAAAACGAACCTGATAGGCCGCCGAGTCGGGCTTTTCCCGGGAATCTGGAACGAACCGGCATGGCCGGCCCCCATGGCCAGCGCGAAGGTCTTCTCTCAGTTGCCTTTGGGGGAGGCCGATGAGCGCCGTCAGACTGTCCGCCGAGCGCGAGATCGCGATCGAGGCCTTGGATCTCGTCGACGGCGCGCCGGACCCGCTGGTCGAGGCTCTGGCCGAGGCGGCGCGGCGGATGACCGGCTATGTCGCGGCCGCCGTCGTGCTGATCGACAGCCGGCGGCAATGGGTGCGGGCCTGCGTCGGCGACAGCGAGTCCTGGCGCGACCTCGCGCGCGGCAGCCGCCTCCTGCCGTTCTGCAGCGAGACTCTCGCACAAGACGAGTGCCTGCTCGTGCCCGATGCGCGCGCCGACCTGCGCAGCGCCGCGCATCCCATGGTGGCGGGCAGGCCCTTCATCCGCGCCTTCGCGGGCGTCCCGCTGCGCATCGGTGGCGTGCCGGTCGGCGTGCTGTGCTGCCTCGACCACGAGGCCCGGCGGCCCAGCAGCACCGAGCTCGCCGCTCTCGTGTCACTGGGCTGCGCTGTCGAGCAGGCCTTCGCGCAGCGCCAGGAGCGTCTCGCACTGGCGCAAAACAAGGCACGCCAGAGCCAGCGCTTCGCCCGCATCCTCGAGTCCATGCCCGATGCCCTCCTGGTGCTGGACGCGCAGGGACACCTCGCCGGCTCCAACAACGCGCTCTTCGAGCTGGCCGGCGTCACGCGCTGGAGCATCGGCCATCCGCGCGAGGCCGGCCGCTACCTGCTGCAGCGCCTGGCCGAGGTCCGCGCCTTCGGCGAGGAACGCGCCGAGCAGATCGTCAAGCGCATCGAATCGCGCCAACGCTTCCATACCCGCCAGTGCCTCTCGAACGGTCGCTGGATCGACGTCACCATCGAGCCGATCTCCGGCGGCGGCGCCATTCTCTTCTGTCGCGACGTCGACGAGGACGTTCGCCAGCTGGAGCTGGCGCGCGATCAGGCGATCGCCGCCGACCGCGCCAAGTCGAACTTCCTGGCGACGATGAGCCACGAGATCAGGAGCCCGCTGAACGGCGTCGTCGGCATGCTCGACCTTCTGTCGGAGACCAGGCTGGATGAGGAGCAGCGGCACTTCATCGAGGTCGCGGGGCGATCCAGCGACCACCTGCTCTCGGTGATCAACGACATCCTCGACTTCGCCAAGCTGGAGGCCGGGAGGCTCGATCTCGAGGCCGTCGATTTCGAGCTGGTCGACCTGGTTGAGCGGACCATCGAGCTCGTGAGTGCGCCCGCGCAGGAGAAGGGCCTGGAGCTGGTGACGGACTTCGCCGAAGGCCTGCCGATCTCGCTGCGCGGCGATCCGACGCGTCTCAGCCAGATCCTGCTGAACCTGGTTTCGAACGCGGTGAAGTTCTCCGACAAGGGCGAGGTGCTGGTCAGCGTCGCGCCCGGTGCCACCCGCGGTTCGCTGCGGCTCTCCGTGGTCGACCAGGGCGTGGGCATGACGCAGGAGATGCTGCAACGCTTGTTCCGCCCCTTCAGCCAGGCGGAGAGCAGCATCAACCGCCGCTATGGCGGCACCGGGCTCGGCCTCGCGATCTGTCACGACCTGGTGAAGCTGATGGGCGGCCGGATCGGCGCCAAGAGCGCGATCGGCAAGGGGTCGAGCTTCTGGTTCGAGATTCCGCTGGCGTCCGCGCAGGTCGTGTCGGCCCTGCCGGCCCGACTTCCGGCGCTCGCCGGCAAGCGCTGCCTGGTGGTCGACGACTGCAACAGCAGTGCCCGCCGGCTGAGCCAGCAGCTTCAGGGCCTCGGCCTCGATTGCGATCGTGTCGCCGAGGCCGAGGCCGCCTGTCGCTCGATCGAGCGCGCGCGGGTACAAGGGCGTCCCTATGCCCTCATCTGCATCGACGAGGTCATGCCAGCGATGCGTGGCGTCGACCTCGCGGCGCGCCTGTACGAGCTCGCCGGCATGAAAGAGACGCGGCTCGTGCTCTGCACGGGCTCCGGCGTGCCGCTATCGGAAGGGGAGCGCTCGCTCTTCGACTCCCTGATCGCCAAGCCGATCCGCACGCGGCGTCTGGCCGAGGCGCTTGAGCGCCTCTTCGATCCGGCGGCAGTGGGAGCGATCGCCTCGACGCGGGTGCGGCAGGGCCCTGTCCCGCCCTCGGCGCCTCCGATGAGCGAGTTCCAGGTCCTGCTGGTCGAAGACAATGCCGTGAACCGCGAGATCGCGACGCGCGTGCTGCGGCGCGTCGGCATTCCCGCAACGATCGCCGAGGGCGGGCTTGCCGCCATCGACATCGCGTCGCGGCAGCGCTTCTCGCTGGTGCTGATGGATATCGAGATGCCGGACCTGGACGGCCTGCAGACCATGACGCGGCTGCGCGCCCTCGCCGGCTGGGACCGGGATACGCCGATCGTTGCCCTGACCGCGCACGCCCTGGCCGATACCCGCCAGAAGCTGTTGGCCGCGGGCTTCGACGACTACCTGGCGAAGCCTTTCCACGGGCGCGCC
>DATEDK010000388.1:0-2744 GCA_035281685.1 Kiloniellales bacterium
TCGAACGCACCCGGTGCGCGCCTGGCGGTCGACTACTTCATCTACCGCGTGGTGCGTGAGATCGGCGCGCTGGCGGCGACGATGGGCGGGCTCGACGGCCTCGTGTTCACCGCCGGCGTCGGCGAGAACGCGCCGGCCATCCGCAGCCGGGTGGTCCGCCATCTCGGCTGGCTCGGCCTTCGCCTCGACGAGCGCGCCAACGTTGCGCGAGGCCCGCGACTGTCGCCACCCGGCAGCGCGCCCTCGGTCTGGGTCATCCCGACCGACGAGGAGCGCATGATCGCGCAGCACACGCAGAAGCTCTGCGCGGCGCTGCTGCCGGAAAGGACCTGACCGCCGTGCTCGATCTCGCCACCGCGCCGCTGCTGAAGGGTCGCAAGGCTCTCGTCACCGGCATCGCCAACGACCAGTCGATTGCCTGGGGCTGCGCCAAGGCCTTCCGGCTGCTGGGCGCCGATCTCGCCGTCACCTATCTGAACGAGAAGGCGAAGAAGCACGTCGAGCCGCTGGCCAAGCAGGTGGAGGCCGAGCTGCTGCTGCCGCTCGACCTGCGCCACGAGGGCGAGCTCGAGGCGCTCTTCGAGCGGCTCGGCAAGACCTGGGGCGCCCTCGATGTCGTGCTGCACTCCATCGCCTTCGCGCCCAAGGAGGACCTGCAGGGCCGCGTCGTCGACGTCTCGCGCGAGGGCTTCTCCCTCGCCATGGAGATCTCCTGCTGGTCCTTCCTGCGCATGGCGAAGCTGGCCGAGCCCCTGATGCGGCGCGGCGGTACGCTCTTCACCATGAGCTACTACGGCTCGCAGCGCGTCGTGCAGAACTACAACCTCATGGGACCGGTGAAGGCCGCGCTCGAGTCGGCGACGCGCTACATGGCGGCTGAGCTGGGCGACAAGGGCATCCGCGTGCACGCGATCTCGCCGGGACCGTTGAAGACCCGCGCCGCCTCCGGCATCGGCGACTTCGACCGGCTGCTGCGCAAGGCCCAGGAGAAGGCGCCGACGAAGTCTCTGGTCTCGATCGACGACGTCGGTATGGCGGTCGCGTTCCTCGCCACCGATGCGGCCAAGCTGATCACCGGCGAGACGCTCTACATCGACGGCGGCTACCACATCATCGACTGAGGGGGATGGGTCATGGCAAAGCGCAAGGCGAGGCAGCAGAAGGCAGAGGCCAAGGCGCCGCTCGACCGCAAGGGCTACGAGAAGGAGCTGGCCCGCCTGCAGGGCGAGCTGGTGAAGGTGCAGCTCTGGCTGCAGGACAAGAAGAGCCACAAGGCCATCGTCGTCTTCGAGGGCCGCGATGCCGCCGGGAAGGGCGGGGTGATCCGGCGCATCAGCGAGCGCGTCAGCCCGCGCGTCTTCCGCGTGACCGCGCTGCCGGCGCCGACCGAACGCGAGCGCTCGCAGCTCTACATGCAGCGCTACGTCGAGCGCTTTCCGGCCGGCGGCGAGATCGTGCTGTTCGACCGCAGCTGGTACAACCGCGCCGGCGTGGAACGGGTGATGGGCTTCTGCAGCGATGCCGAGGCCGATCGCTTCCTCAGCATGTGCAGCGCCTTCGAGAAGGCGATCGTCGATTCCGGCGTGCAGCTCATCAAGTACTGGTTCGAGGTGAGCCAGGAGGAGCAGACGCGGCGCTTCCAGGATCGCATCGACGACCCGCGTAAGATCTGGAAGCTCAGCCCCATGGACCTGGAGTCGCACCGCCGCTGGTACGACTACTCGCGCGCCAAGGAGAAGATGTTCGCGGCGACCGACAGCGCCTGGGCGCCCTGGTACGTGGTGAACGGCGACGACAAGCGACGCGCCCGGCTGAACTGCATCTCGCACCTCCTGAGCGTCGTCCCCTACGAGGACATCCACTTCCAGCCGATGGAGCTGCCGAAGCGGCAGAAGGCCAAGGGCTACAAGCCGGCCGACTACCGCTACCGGTTCATCCCGGAGCCTTACTGAGCCGTCGACCTATTGACGTTCGGCCGACCTCGGCTCTCATTGCCGGGATGCCCGACGCTCCCGCCGCTGCCGAGCCACCGGCCTGGTATGCCCCGCTCGACGACTGGTTCCTCGAGAGCGCGCTCGGCGACCGCACGCCGGAGCAGCTGATCGACGAGCTGATCGGGCAGCTGAACGCCACCGGCCTGCCGGTGCGGCGGCTTGCGCTCTCCTTCGGCACGCTCGATCCCCTGTTCCAGAGCGCGACCCTGCTGTGGAAGCCCGAGACCGGCACGGTGCGCGAGCGCTTCCGCCGCGACAGGGAGCAGCAGCCCACCTGGCTGCGCAGCCCGATGAAGCGCCTGCTCGACGGGCGGGAGCGCTGGCTCGCCTGGACGCTGCCGGCCTCCCCGCAGGACGCAAGGCGCCATCCGCTGCTGGCGGATCTCGCTGCCGAGGGTTGCGCTTGCTACGCGGTCGAGGCGCTCGCCTTCGACAAGCCGGAGCTCGCCTTCAAGCCGCCCTACGACGGCATGCTGATCTCCTGGGCCGGCGCCGATGCCGCGCCTTTCATGCAGGACGACTGGCGCTGGCTGAGACGCCTCAACCGCCGCATCGCCAGCATCGCCAAGGCCGTCGGCCGCGAGAACCGCGCGCTCGCGATCGCGCAGACCTACCTCGGCCCGCTGGTCGGGCAGCGCATCTTCCGCGGCCGGATCGCGCGCGGCGACGTCGAGGAGCTGGAGGGCGTGCTTTGGTACTGCGACCTGCGCGGCTCGACCAGGCTCGCCGACGAGATGGCGCCGCGCGACT
>DATEDK010000389.1:0-7348 GCA_035281685.1 Kiloniellales bacterium
GCCCTGAGAGGCGCGCTCGGCTTCACCGCGCCGGCCACCGCACGCAAGGTCCTGGCGCACTATCGCCCGAAGGTGCGGGCGAACCGCCGGCGGCTCACCCGGAGGAAGCGGAGATGACCGAAAGGCTCTACCCGAACGAAAGCCGGGAGTACCGCACGGCGCGCGATGCCCTGCAGAGGGAGGAAGCGGAGCTCGTCGCGCGGACAAAGGCGCTCGCAGCGAAGCGCCGGCAGCTCCCGCCCGGCGGCGCGCTGAAGGAGGACTACGTCTTCCAGTGGGCCAACGAAGGCAAGGTCGGGCAGCGGGTCAAGTTCTCCGAGCTCTTCGGCGACAAGCAGAGTCTGCTGCTCTACTCCTTCATGTACGGGCCGAACTGGGACAAGCCCTGTCCCTCGTGCACCTCGCTCATGGATGGCTTCGACCGCACCTGGTATTCGGTCAGCCAGGACGTCGCCTTCGCGGCCATCGCCAAGGCGCCGGCGGAAAAGATCAGCGCGTGGGCCAGGGAGCGCGGCTGGTCGCAGATCCCGCTGCTGTCAGGTTACGAGTCGACCTTCCAGGCCGACTACAGGTGCCAGGGCGAGAACGAAGACATGCAGTGGCCCGTGATGCACGCCTTCCGCAAGGAGGACGGCAAGATCCGGCATTTCTGGGGGACCGAGACGATGGAGAACCACGTCGACACGGTGTGGCCCTACTGGAACCTCTTCGATTTCACGCCGGAGGGTCGCCCGGATCGCGACACGCCACCGCAGAAATTCCGCTCCCGGTTCCTGGAAGAGCACTACCTGACAGACCCGCGCGGTCGGTAGTGTGGGAAACGCAGATAACTTACTTCCCCCTTGATGGGGGAAGTCGAGCGAAGCGAGGAAGGGGGTGACTGCCATCGGCTCGCCGATGGCCGCCAGCGGAGCTGGCGTTGCATCCTGGCTCAGCCGCTCCGCGGCTGGTCGCTTCGCTCCACATCACCCCACCCTCGCTGCGCTCGACCGCCCCCATCAAGGGGGCGGTTAGTAGGTGTGCAGATGCTGAATCCTAAGCCGCGCTGACCGTCACCTCGACGCCGTGCACCGCGGTGCTCTCGCCCATGTCGGTGCGCCGCCCGTCGAACAGCGCGTTGACGTTCTCGCCCCAGCGGCCCTTGGGGCAGTAGGCCGTACCCGGGCGCACCAGCGCGCCGTCCAGCGCCAGCGTCAGGGTGAGCTGGCCGGTCTCGTTGGCGACCCGCACCGGCTCGCCGGCCAGGAGGCCCAGACGCCGTGCATCGTCGGGATGCAGCACGATCGCGGGTGCTCCCAGCTTCTCCGCCACGCGCGGCTCGTTCATGTAGCTGTCGTTCATCAGCCAGGGGCTGGCGGGCGACAGCAGGCGCAGCCGGCCGGCGGCCGGAGCCTGGTCCGCCGATGGCTGCGGCACGCGCGGATGGCCGTCTCGCTCGGCCCGCGCGCTCGCCAGCTCGATCCTGCCCGAGGGCGTGGGGAAGCGGCCGTCGGCGAAGGTCAGCACCGGCTCGGGGTAGAGCACGACGGTGCCCCTCTCCTTCAGCGTCTCCCAGCCGATGCCGTGGCCGGAGCGCGCGAGCAGGGTGTCGATGATGCTGCGGTCGTCCTCGTAGAGCGCCGGCTCGTTGCGGCCGAGCGCCTTGGCCAGGCGGCGGAAGATTTCCTGGTTCGGCAGGGCGTCGCCCGGCGGCGGCTCGACCGCCACTTGCGCCGAGAGGTTCAAGTGGAAGTAGGGCACCACGAGGTCGTCGAACTCGAGGAAGGAGGCGGCCGGCAGCACGAGGTCGGCGTAGCGCGCCGTGTCGGTCGGGAAGAGGTCGATCACCAGTGTGAAGAGGTCTTCGCGCGCGAGCGCCCGGCGCAGCGCCGCCTGCTTTGGGGCCGAGGCGGCCGGGTTCATGTTCCAGACGATGAAGGCGCCGCTCTTTTCGCGGTCGGCGAGGCGGTCCGCCAGGTCCATGTGGCTCATCGACGGCCGTCCGTCGGGCGCCAGGGCGGCGCCCTCCAGGTAGTCACCGTCGATGCCGCGCCGACCGCCCCCGTTCAGGTAGTAGAGCCCCGTGCCTGGCTTGCCGATGTTGCCGGTGGCCGCCGGCAGGCAAGAGATCGCGCGGAAGGCGTTGCCGCCCATCGGCTGGCGCTGCAGCCCCTGGCCAAGCCAGAGCATCGCCGGTCCACTGCCGTAAAGCTGGGCGGCGGCCTCGATGTCCGCGGCCGGCACGCCGGTCGCGGCTTGCCCCCAGGCGGGCGTGCAGGTAGCGAGCCCAGGCTCGATCTCGTCCCAGCCCAGCACATGATCGGCGATGTAGCGACGGTCGAGCTTGCCGTGGCGTGCCAGACAGTGCAGCAGCGCGAAGGCGAGCGCGCCGTCGGTACCGGGGCGGAGCTGCAGGTGCAGGTCGGCCTCGGCGGCGGTGGCGTGGCGGATCGGGTCGATGGCGACGACCTTGCCCGGCGTCTCCTTCAGCCAGTGCTTGTGCGCATGCGGCGCGGAGGCCGAGGGATTGGCGCCCCAGACGACGACGCAGGCGGCGTCCTTCGCGGTGCGCGGATCGAAGCCGGTGGCCGAGGTGCCGATGACGTACTTCAGCGCCGCATGGCCGGCGTTGTTGCAGATCGTGTCCGGCTCCACCTCGGTCGCGCGCAGCACGTTCATCAGGCGCTGCGGGAAGGCGCCGGCGAGCAAGGAGCAGGTGCCGGTGTAGTGTGCGTTCAGGATCGCAGCGCCGCCCTGGCGGTCGATCACCCGCTGCAGGCGGTCGGCCGCGAAGGCCAGCGCCTCCTCCCAGGAGACCTGTTCGAAGTCGGCCACGCCCTTGTGGCCCTTGCGCTTCAAGGGGTGGGTGAGGCGTACGGTCGGGTCGCGCCAGACGCCGTTGTAGGCAAGCGCGCACTTGCCGCAGAGCGCGCCCCGCGCGATCGGATGGCCAGGGTCGCCCAACACGCGCGTGACCTTGCCGTCCCGCTTCACCGCGACGATGCCGCAGGCGTCGTAGCAGTCGCGCGGACAGGTGGTGCGGATGTGTTCTTTTGTCATGCGGCGAGGGTAGACCGCTTTGCCGACCTCGTCATCCCGGCCGCACTGCGGCACGGCAGTGCTGCTGCGCACATCCGGAACTTTGCCATCAGAGGCCGCCCGATCGGCACCGCACCGGAGCGGCACCGCCGGTACAATGCTCCGAATTCCGCGCTGCCTTGCCTCTTTGGGAGGCCGCCTAGAGGCGGATCTCGACCCCGCGCCAGAAGGCGAAATGATCCTTGAGGTAGTCGCAGAGCTCGAAGGGCTCGGGGTAGTGCCAGGCACCGCCCTTGGCGGTCCGGCCGTCGACCTCGACGTCGAAGTACTCGGCGTTGCCCTTCCAGCCGCAGAACCAGCCTTCGTCGTGCCGGCGTGGCAGGCAGCGCCAATCGATGCTGGTCTTCGGGAAGTAGACGTTGCCCTCGACGATGTGGAAACGGTCGCTCTCGGCGATCACCCGTCCGTTGAAGATGGCCTTGGCCATGGTGTCCTCCTACTGATCGCGCCGGTAGACGCCATGCGTGGCCGAGAAGCCCTTGCGCGCCGAGATCTCGGCGACCTCCTCGCGCGTGATGCTGGGACCCATCGCGCAGAAGTCGACGACTTCCTCGTCTGCCGCGTCCAGCGCCTCCTTGTTGTCCCAGATCAGGAACCAGACGCTTTTGCGGTAGTACTTGCAGTAGTAGGCGCCCTTGTACCAGGTGCACTTGAACGGCCGGTCATAGGGCGGCGCGTGTTGGTGCGACAGCGCGACCACTCCGAGGTCCTCGATCCGCTCGGCGGCCAGATGCTGCACCGCCTCGGGTTTCAATACGACGTCGTCGCCCACGACCGCGTCGATCTCTCGGCTGAGCTCCGGCGAGACCTGTGTTTGCTGCAGGGAAATCTTGTTCATCGCGGGTCCCTTCGGGATGGAGTCTGGCGCGCCAACTCCACTGTCACTGGTCCGAAATCCGTGCGGAATTGGGCCGCTGCACTGGCGTTTCCGCGGCGGCAGGACCGGACACTGGTCTCGCTACATCATCTGCTTCTCGTACCACTTGTCTTCGCTGTAGAAGGGTCCGGGCTTTTCCTTCAGCGCGACGTACTTGCAGACCTTCGGCTCGGGGCCGAGCGGGGTGGAGACGCCGTCCTTGAAGGCCCATTCGCCGCGTTCGCTGTTCTCGGCGCGGTAGTAGCTCTGGATCAGGAAGGCGCGGTCCTTGTTGGAGCTGTTCTTCTGCGAGCCATGCACGGTCAGGAGGCCCCAGATCAGGAGGTCGCCCGGCTCCAGGATGCAGTCCATGGTCTGCGCGGGATCGAGGCCGGCCTTCAACATCTCGGCCTCGTTGGTGGAGCCCTTCATGATCGGGCCGTCGTCGGCGAGACCCAGATAGCCCTTCTTGTGGCTGTCCGGGATGATGCGCAGGCAGCCGTTCTCCTTGGTCGCGGGGTCGATCGCCAGGCCGAGCGTGACCGAGCTCGCCATGATGTCGTTGAAGTTGAAGTCTTCCAGGCGCTCGCGGAAGCGCAGGTCCTGGTGCATGCGGTAGCTGGAGTCCGGCGAGCCCGGCGGCTTCCAGTGGATCTGCTGCGCGATCTGCCGGACGTTCGGGCCCAGCAGCGGCTGCAGGACTCGCTGGTACTCGGGCGAGCGGCGGAGCTGCTCGAAGAAGGGGTTGAACCAAGCCATCCAGTGCGCCTGCATGAGGTAGCGCTTGCCGGCGTACTCCTCCGGCAGGATCTCGAAGAGCACGTTATGGTCGCGGTAGGTGCGCGGGTGCTTCATGCCCTCGGCATAGACCTTCGCGGTCTCTTCGCGGACCTGCGCCATCATCGGCTTGGAGAGGAAGCCGCGCACGATGGCGTAGCCGTGCTCCCAGTAATGGTCGACGAAATCGCGGCTCTCGCTGGCGTAGGTGGTCGCGGCGGCAACGGCCATGGCTCTTCGGTCTCCTCCGATCGGTGCGCTTCTCGCGCTTTCGCCGGCAAGATTTGCGTGCTGGAGGATGATTAATCCAATTCAAAAAATGCGTTGTTACGATGAATCGTTTTCATCATATTCCCCCCATGCAGCCGCGCCTGGAGATGCGCCATCTCGCCATGCTGATCACTGTCGCCGACGCGCCTTCGATGGCGCAGGCGGCCGCTCTGCTGGGCTTGACGCAATCGGCGCTGAGCCATCGCCTGCGCGAGGCGGAGCGGCGGCTCGATGCCAGGCTGTTCCTGCGCGAGAAGAAGCGGCTGGTGCTGACGCCGGCGGGCGAGCGGCTGCTGCTGACCGCGCGGCGCCTGGTGACCGACCTCGCCCGCGCCGAGTCCGATGCGATGGAGATCGCGCACGCCGGCGTCAGCGCCGTCGTCCGCCTCGGCCAGTCGCACTTCGCCATCATGCCCTGGTACGCCGATTTCTATGCCTGGGCGCGGCGTCGGGTGCCGGACCTGCAGGTCGAGGCGATGGCCGATTCGGCGGACCGCCCGCTCGACCTCTTGGCGGAAGGCGCGCTCGATGTCGCTCTCGTCGGCGGCGAGATCGAGCGGCCGGGCGTGCGCAAGCTGGCGCTGTTCGAGGACAGCCTGGTCGCGATCGCGCCGCCCGGCCACCGCTGGGCGCAGCTCGCGGCGGTGCAACCGGACGACATCATCGAGGAGACCTTCCTCTCCTATGGCTTCGCCGTGACGCCTGGCTACGAGAACATCCGCTTCATGCGCGCGAGCGGCCGCTTTCCTCGGCACATCATCAAGGTCGGCAGCCGGCCCGAGGCGCTGATGGACTTGGTGGCCGCGGGCGAGGGCGTGGGGATCATGGCCGCCTGGGCGACCTTGCCGCTGGTCGCCGTCGGCCGCCTGATCTCGCGGCCGCTGCAGCTGCCCGGCAAGCCGCCGGGCCTGCCGCTGGTCTGGCATGCGGCGGTCAGGGAGAACGATCCGGCCGACGCGCCGGGGCCGCGGCTTGCCGCCACGCTGGTCGACTGGTGCCGTAAGACCGGCGGATTCAGCGCGGTGCAGCTTCGAGCCAGCGCAGGCGCTGGCCGTGCGGTGTCGCCTCGGCCAACACCTGCTCGGCCTCGCCGCGGCCGTGCCGCTGCAGGCTGAGATAGGCCAGCTCCTTCGGCCCATGCTCGTAGCCGACGCGCCACAGCGGGCGCTGGCGGCCGAGCTCGTCGAGCAGCGCGAGGAAGGCCTGCTTCAGCGCGGCGGGGAACTGCGCCAGGGCGAAGGAATGAAAGACGACCAGCGGGTCTCCTGACGGAACGGCGGCGATCTCGCGCGGCAAGGTCTCGATCGCATCGCCGATGACGTGGCGCACGGGATGGCGGCGCGCCAGCGCGATGGCCTGGTCGAGGCGCTCGCGTCTCGCCTTCAGCTCCGGCCAGATCAGCGCCCGCAGCCAAGCGGCATCCTCCGCCTTGGCGGGGTCGAGCGAGACCAGGTCGAGCCCGACCCGCCTCGCAACGCGCGGCATGGCGGCGGGCAGCGGCAGCGGCCCCCTGGCCTCGCAGCGCAGCGTGAAAGCGGCGTCGGGGGGAGCAAGGCGGCCAGCGGTGTCGTAGTCGTAGGCGATGCGGTCCCAGTTCAGCAGCAGACCGGCGGCAGCGCCGACCTCGATCATGTGCAGCGGCTCACCCGCGCGCGCGACGAGGCCGAAGGCGGGCATCAACACGGCCGCCCGCTGCACCTCGTTGGTCGAGGTCCGGCGCGTGCGGCAGAGGTCGAGGATGGCCTCGCGGTGGGATAGGGCGAAGCGGCGGAAGTCCGGGAAGGCTCCCTCGGGCGGCAGGGGCTCGGCAGTGCGGCTGGCGTAGAAGCATGCCAGCGGGTCGTCGGTCGGGAGCAGAGCATGCACCGCAGCCAGCAGCATGTTGGGTGGCAGCTTGTCCGCCGGAATCTCTGCGGCGAGCGACAGGAGCTCCGCGTCGCCGACGACGCCCTCGGCGAGCGCCGCGGAGAGCGGCGAGGTCGGCCGCGCGGAGAGAGCGAAGTGCAGGAAATTGTCGATCAGGCGCTGGGGCGCGGCGTTCAAGCAGCGAGCTCCAGGTAGAAGGCGGCGGAGAGGCCGGCGGCCTCGCGCGCGGCGGCGTTGAACGGCGGCTTCAAGGCGCCCTTGAAGTGCTGACGCACCAGGCGCTGCCAGGTGTCGCGCGCCGGCAGGCCGCGGCGCGCCGCCTCGGCCTCGAACCAGCGGCGGCCGATCGCGACATGCCCGATCTCGTCCTCGTAGATGACGCGGAGCGCCGCGGCGCTTTCCTGATCGCCCACGGCCTCCAGCTTCGCGATCATCGCGGGCGTGACATCGAGGCCACGGGCTTCCAGCACCAGCGGGACCACGGCGAGCCGCGCCAGCAGG
>DATEDK010000390.1:0-3088 GCA_035281685.1 Kiloniellales bacterium
CCCCAGCCTGCGGGATTGCCCAGCCCGGCGTGGCTCAAGGCGGCATCGACTTTCACGAAATCGCGGTTCCAGCGGTCGGCCATGGCACTCTGCGCTCCGCTCCGAAGCGTTGGTTCGCCAACTTGCCGCCGATCTTACGGAAGCCACTCTGCCAGAGCGCCGGAGCCTGCGGTAGCGGCGTTCAGTGCCGCCGCTCTCCCGGCAGCGGCTTTTCCGGCGCCTCGAGCGCGTCGGCCAGGCGCGCCGCCGCCGAACCGGGCCGCAAGGGCTTCTGCTGGCCGGCAGCCGGCGCCCAGCCGGCGAGGTAGACGATCTCGAAGCTCGCCTCGATGCGGCCGTCGGCGCGCCTCGGATAGGCTTCGAGCGCTGCGGCCAGTGTCGCGGGCGCGGTCAGGTGACGCGGCCGCTCGGCCAGCGCCGAGCCCTCGCCCATGCCGCGCAGCTCGCGCAGAAGGGCGAGCGCGTCCGGCCAGTCCACGGCGATGCGGTCGGCGTCGGCCACCGGCAGCGCGAAGCCGGCCCGCTGCAGGAGGCTACCGGCATCGCGGACCTCGACGAAGGGTGCCACGCGCGGGCTGACGCCGCCGCGCGTCCGGCTCTCGGCGTCGAGCCAGGCCTGGCGCAGCTCGGCCAGCGTCTCGCCGCCGAAGAGCGCTGCCAGGAAGAGGCCGTCCGGCTTCAGGGCGTAGCGGATCTGCGCCAACGTCCCCGGCAGGTCGTTCACCCAGTGGAGTCCGAGGCAGGAGACGACGAGGTCGAGGCTGCCCGGGCCGAAGGGCAACGCCTCCTCGTCGAGCGCCACGGCCGGACCTGAGAGCCCGGCGAGCAGCACCGGCGAGAGCTCGGCCTGGATCAGCGTCTCGATGCCGCCGCGTCCCGCGAGCGCCGCGGCGAGGCAGCCGCCGCGCGCGCCCATCGCCAGCGCGGTCGGGAAGCGGCGATTGATCTCGCCCAACCGCTCGGCCAAGCCTGCGGCCACCTCGCGGAAGAGGAAGGCGTGCGACGCGAACACGCCTGCTGCGCGTTCGCGGTTCCGGCGCAGCGCGCGGCGGTCGAAGGGCTGTGGCAGACTGCCATCCGTTGCCATGGTGGTGGTTATAGCCGCTGCCGTCGCTCCTGGAGAGTGATCGATGCTGACCGCCTCCTGCCACTGCGGTGCCGTGCGGCTGGAGATCGACCGCAAGCCGCGCTCGCTGACCGCGTGCAACTGCTCGCTCTGCCGGCGCTACGGCGTTGAGTGGGCCTACTACACGAAGAAAGGCGTGCGCGTACACGCATCGGCAAAGGCGCTGGTTGCCTACGCCTGGGGACGCAGGTCCATCGACTTCATGCACTGCCGCACCTGCGGCTGCGTCGTCTACTACCAGCGCCGGCAGGACCTGGGCGACGACACGCGGGTCGCGGTCAACGCGCGGATGATGGAGCCGGCGGACGTCGCCGGCATCCCTGTGCGCCTGCTCGATGGGGCCAAGACGTGGAAGTATCTGGACTGACCGCCGGCGTGCGGGCGGCGGGCCGCGGCCTGCTCGACCTGCTGCTGCCGCCGCGTTGCCTTGCCTGCGGCGCGGTCGTGGCGGCCGAGGCGCCGCTCTGCCCGGCCTGCTGGGCGAAGCTCTCGTTCCTGGCGCCGCCCTTTTGCGCCTGCTGCGGGCTGCCCTTCGCGCACGATCTCGGCACCGGTGCGCTCTGCGGCGCTTGCGCCGCCAAGCCGCCGGTCTTCCAGCGGGCGCGCGCAGTCTTCCGCTACGACGAGGCCAGCCGCGGCCTGATCCTCGCCTTCAAGCACGGCGATCGCCTCGACGCCGTGCCGCCCTTCGCGCGCTGGCTGGCGGCCGCCGGCGCGGACCTGTTGGCCGAGGCCCATCTCATCGTGCCCGTGCCGCTGCACCGCCGCCGGCTGTTCCAGCGCCGCTACAACCAAGCCGCGCTGCTGGCCCACGCGCTGGCCAAGCGCAGCGGCCTGCTGGTCGCCACGCAGATCCTGCTGCGCCGGCGAAACACCCCCTCGCAGGGTCATCTCAAGGCCACGCAGCGGCGGCGCAACGTCGCCGGCGCCTTCGCCCTCCAGCCGGGCGGCGCGACGAAACTGGCAGGTCTGCGTGTGCTGCTGGTCGACGACGTCTTCACCACCGGCGCGACCCTGGAGGCCGCGGCCAAACCGCTGCTGGCATCGGGCGCCTCCCAGGTCGACTGCCTGACCCTTGCCCGGGTCGTTCTCGCCTCCACATAATCGTAACCCTCGGCGAGGAGACCCATGGCCAAGGTCGAGATCTACACCACCTTCCTCTGCGGTTTCTGCTACCGCGCCAAGAAGCTCCTGGAGAGCAAGGGCGTCGCCTACGAGGAGACCGACGTGATGGCCGAGCCGGCCAAGCGCAAGGAGATGGTGCAGCGCGCCGGCGGCCGCACCACGGTGCCGCAGATCTTCATCGACGGCAGGCACATCGGCGGCTGCGACGACCTCTATGCGCTCGACGCCAAGGGCGGCCTCGACCCGCTGCTCGCCGCCTGAAAGGGGACCCATGAGCGAACGCTTCACCGCTGCGCTGGTGCAGATGACCTCCGGCACGGAGGTCGCCGACAACATCCGCCAGGCGACGGCGCTGATCCGCGAGGCCGCCGCCAAGGGCGGGCAGCTGATCGTCACGCCGGAGAACACCACGCAGATCGAGCCGGACAAGGCGCGCGTGCTGGCCGAGGCGCAGCCCGAGGCCACGCATCCGGCGGTGCCGGCCTTCTCGGCGTTGGCCCAGGAGCTCGGCCGCTGGCTCCTGATCGGTTCGCTCACCATCAAGCAGAGCGACACGAAGTGCTGGAACCGCGCCTATCTCTTCGCGCCGGACGGCGCGATCGCGGCGCGCTACGACAAGATCCACATGTTCGACGTCGAGATCGGCGACGGTCAGAGCTACCGCGAATCGAAGTCCTTCGAGCCCGGCCGCCGCGCCGTCATGGCCGACCTGCCCTGGGGGCGGCTCGGCCTCACCATCTGCTACGACATCCGTTTCCCGCAGCTCTACCGCGCGCTCGCCAAGGCCGGTGCTGCCTTCATCGCCGCGCCGGCTGCCTTCACCGAGGTGACCGGCAA
>DATEDK010000391.1:0-2704 GCA_035281685.1 Kiloniellales bacterium
CCGCGACGGGAAGGAGCCGCTGGAGCTCCTCGACGAGATCGCCTCGACCCTGCAGCTCGAGACCGCGCCCGCGACCTGGCCGCTCGGCCGCGGCCGCGACTTCAAGGGCACGATCGAGCTCGCCACCGGCCGCATCCGGACGCTCGAGGAGGCGACGGCGCCGACGCTGGCCGCGCTTCTGGGCGGGGGCGCCGCCGCCGCGGAGGAGGAGCTGGAGCTGGTGCGCGCGGCCTGCGCGCCGGTCGACCGCGAGGCCTTCCTCGAGGGCCACCTGACGCCGGTCTTCTTCGGCTCCGCGTTGCGCAACTTCGGCGTCGCCGACCTGCTGGACGGCCTGGTCGCGCTGGCGCCGCCGCCGCGCGCGCAGCAGGCCGATCGCCGCACGGTCGCGGCCGAGGAGCCGCGCATGACCGGCTTCGTCTTCAAGATCCAGGCCAACATGGACCCCGGCCACCGCGACCGCATCGCCTTCGTGCGCCTCTGCTCCGGCAAGCTGGAGCGCGGCATGCGCGTGAAGCTGCCGAGGAGCGGCAAGGCGATGAGCCTGAACTCGCCGCAGTTCTTCTTCGGCCAGGATCGCGGCCTTGCCGAAGAGGCCTTCGCCGGCGACGTCGTGGGATTGCCCAACCATGGCGCGCTCCGCATCGGCGACACGCTGACCGAGGGCGAGGAGCTGCGCTTCCTCGGCGTGCCGTCCTTCGCGCCGGAGATCCTGCGCCGCGTCGTCATCGCCGACGCGATGAAGGCGAAGAAGCTGCGCCAGGCGCTGCAGGAGCTGGCGGAGGAGGGCGTGATGCAGATCTTCCGCCCGCTCGACGGCGCGCTCGCCCTGATCGGCGTCGTGGGCCAGCTGCAGCTCGACGTGCTGGTCGACCGGCTTGCCAACGAGTACGGCGTCGAGGTGAAGCTGGAGGCGCCGCCCTTCCAGCTCGCGCGCTGGATCGCCTGCGACGACCCCTTGAAGCTGAAGGCCTTCATCGAGCTGCACCGCGGCGAGATCGCTGAAGATCTCGACGGCGATCCCGTGCTGCTCGCGACCTCGATCTACGCGCTGGAGTACACCGGAAGACAGCACCCGGAGATCAGGTTCAGCGACGTGAAGGACGTGGAGAGGAAGGGATGATTCCCTCCACCATGCGAAGCATGGGGGCTCGCGAAGCGAGCGCGCGAAGCGCATAGGGAGGGGGTGTCGACAATTGGAGCTGCTTCGTCGGGACCCCCCTCCCCAACCCCTCCCCCAGCTTCGCTGGTGGAGGGGCTAAAGACCTTACTTCCGCTTCTCCATCTTCTTGCGCAGCTTCTCCTCCTGCTCGAGCACGTCCTTCGGCGCGAGCTCGGCGAAGTCTGCCGCCTCGTAGAAGGGGCGGATCTCCAGCTGCGAGGGGCCGGGCATGGGGTTGGGACAGCGCTTGGCCCAGGCGATGGCTTCGTCCATCGATTTCACCTCCCAGATCCAGAAGCCGGCGAGCGTGCTCTCGTCGAGCGGGAAGGGGCCGTGCCTGGCTGTGCGGTTCTGGCCGTCGAACGTGATGCGCACGCCGCTCGAGGTCGGCTTCAGGCCCTCGCCCATCTGCATGATGCCGGCCTTCACCAGCTCCTCGTTGTAGGCCCCCATCTGGCGGAACATCTCATCCATCTCCGGGCCGGGCGTCATGCCGGCCTCGCTGTCCGCCGTCGCCAGGACCATCACCATCACCTTCATGTCTTGTTCTCCTCTCGTGGGCTTGCAGCGATTGCCGTCGCTCGGTTGAAAGACGCTGTGCCTGGCCCCGTCCCGACAGGTGGGGCGGCGATGAAGTATTTTCACCGGCCCTGTCGGCCGCGGCGCCGGCCGTTCGTCCTCCGCGCAAAGGGGTTTCCATGCTTTACGCCATCCTCTGCTACGACAACGAAGATGCCGTGACCTCTTGGTCCAAGGAAAAGGAGGCCGAGGTGATGGCCAAGCTCGGCGCCGTGCAGGAGCAGCTGGCCCAGGCCGGCCGCCTCGGCCCGGTCGCGCGCCTCATGCCGACCACGGCCGCCACCACCATCCGCAAGGGCAAGGAGGCGTTGGTCATCGACGGCCCCTTCGCGGAGACCAAGGAACAGCTGCTCGGCTTCTACATCGTCGACTGCGCCTCGCTCGAGGAAGCGATCGGCGTCGCCAAGGATCTCGGCCGGGCGGGCGGCTCGGCCGGCGCCTTCGAGATCCGGCCGCTGCTGGTGTTCAAGCCGGGAGGAAAGGTCGGGTGAACGACCTCGGCTGGCTGGAGGATGCGTTGTCCGGCGCCCGGCCGCAGGCGATGGCGGCGCTGCTGCGCTACTTCCGCGACCTCGACCGCGCCGAGGAGGCCTTCCAGGAGGCCTGCCTCAGGGCGCTGAAGACCTGGCCGCAGCAGGGCCCGCCGCGCGATCCGGCCGCCTGGCTGATTTTCGTCGGCCGCAACGTGGCGATCGATCGCGTGCGGCGCGAGAACCGCGAGGTGCCGCTGCCGCCCGACGAGCTGCTTTCCGACCTCGACGATGCCGAGGCCCGCGCCGCCGACCGCATCGACGAGGCAGACTACCGCGACGACGTGCTGCGCCTCCTGTTCGTATGCTGCCATCCCGAGCTGCCGGCGACGCAGCAGATCGCGCTGGCGCTGCGCATCGTCTGTGGTCTCTCCGTCAAGCAGATCGCCCGCGCCTTCCTGGTCGGCGAGGCGGCGATGGAGCAGCGCATCAC
>DATEDK010000392.1:0-2138 GCA_035281685.1 Kiloniellales bacterium
GGCGAACTCGCGCAGGCGTGCCTCGACGCGGCCGTAGAGACTGTCCTCCGGATAGCGGCCGTCAGGCCCGCGCTCGCCGGCGGACATGCCGGTCAGCAGCTCCGCGCCCTCCTCGATGTTGGCGATCGGATAGATGTGGAACTGCGCGTTGGCGCAGGCCGCGACCACGTCTTCGCGCAGCATGAGATGCACGGTGTTGGACTTCGGGATCAGCACGCCCTGCTTGCCGGTGAGCCCGCGCGCCTTGCAGATGTCGAAGAAGCCTTCGATCTTGTCGTTGACGCCGCCGATCGCCTGTACCTCGCCCTTCTGGTTGACCGAGCCGGTGACCGCGAGGTCCTGGCGCACCGGCACCTCGGCCAGCGCCGAGAGCAGCGCGTAGCACTCGGTCGAGGACGCGCTGTCGCCGTCGACGCCGCCATAGGACTGCTCGAACACCAGACTGGCGGAGAGCGAGAGGGGCTCGCCCGGCAGGAAGCGGCCGGCAAGGAAACCCTGCAGGATCAGCACGCCCTTGGAATGCAGCGGCCCGCCGAGATTCACTTCGCGCTCGATGTCGACGAGGCGTCCCAGCCCCATGCGCACGGCCACGGTGATGCGCGTCGGCCGGCCGAAGGAGAAGCGGCCGAGCTGCAGCACGGAAAGCCCGTTGATCTGGCCGATCTTCGCGCCGTCGGTGTCGATCAGCAGGATCTCGCGGGTGATCTGCTCGTGGCTCGCCTCGCGGATGCGGTCGGCGCGGCGCACGCGCGCGGCGACGGCCTCGGCGACCTGCTTGCGCCCGACCAGCGGGACGTTGTCGCGCCCGGCGAAGAAGTCGGCTTCGCGCACCAGATCCCAGAGATCCTGCAGGTTCAGCGAGAGCTTCGCCGAGTCCTCGGCCTGGCGCGAGGATTCCTCGATCAGCCGTGCGACACCGTTGATGTCGAAGGGCTTGAGGCGCGCCACGCCCACCATGGTCGCGATCAGCCGGGCGAAGGCCTCGTCTGATTCGATGCTGCGCGTCATGGTGGTGGCGAAATCGGCGGCGACCTTGAAGAAGGTCGCGAATTCCTCGTCGTACTGCTGCAGCAGGTGGAAGGTCATCGGGCTGCCGACCAGCGCGATGCGCACCTTCAGCGGGATCGGCTCGGGCTCCAGCGAGACCGTTGCGATGAGGCTGGCGAACTGCGCCGGCGACTCGATGGCGATGTGCTGGGCCTTGAGGTTGCGCTTCAGCGCCTCGTAGGCGAAGGGCTGCATCAGCAGCTTCTCCGCGTCGAGGATGAGGAAGCCGCCGTTGGCCCGGTGCAGGGCGCCGCCCTTCAGCAGCGTGAAGTCGGTGACCAGCGTGCCCATCTGCGCCACGTGCTCGGCGCGGCCCATGAGGTTCAGGAGCGTCGGGTTGTTCTCGTAGACCACCGGCGCGCCGGCTTCGGGCGCGTGGGTGACGATCACGTTGGCCTGGTAGCGGCGCAGGCCCAGCACCACGCCCAGCGGCTGCGGCTGGCCGTCCTGCTGCGCCTGCTGCTCGCCCGCCAGGATGGCCGGGAAGTTCGCGATCAGGTCGCGGCTGAGCTCGTCCAGGTACTCCAGCGCCTCGGGCACGTCCTTGACCACGCCGCGCACCTCGCCCAGCGGATAGGCGATGGCCTCGGCGATCAGCTCCTGGTTCAGCTTGGCCAGCTGCTGGCGGCGCTCCTTGTCCCAGCGCGGCACCGACTGCAGCACCTCCTTGAGCGCGCCCTGCAAGGCCAGGATGGTCTCCTGCACCTTCTTGCGCTCGGCCTCGGGAAGCTGCGCGAACTCCTCCGGCGCCATGATCTTCTGGTCGCGGATCGGGGCGAAGGAGAAGCCCTGCTCGCTGCGCATCAGCGCGATGCCCTGCGCCTGAGCCTGCTGCGTCAATGCAGTGAAGGCGGCCTCCTGCTTGGCGCGGAAGGCCTCCTCGATCGCGTGGATGCGGCGCTGGTTCTCCGGACGCTCGAACGTTGCGGGGATCGCGGTGCGCAGATCCTCGACGAGATCCTTCAGCGCCGCGGCGAGGGCCGGCCCGCGGCCAGGCGGCAAGCCGATGGCGCGCGGGCGGTGCGCCACCTCGAAGTTGTGCACGTAGACCCAGTCGAGCGGCGTGGGCAGGCTGCGCGCGGTGTCGCGGA
>DATEDK010000393.1:0-5611 GCA_035281685.1 Kiloniellales bacterium
TCCCCTACCCGTTCGCCTCGATGTGTCCGCGCGCCAGTTCCTGGTAGTGGCGGGGCGACCATTCCATGAAGTGCTTCTCGCCCGGGTTCACGGCGCGCAGCGGCTTGGCCGGCGTGCCGGCCCAGACCTCGCCCGCCGGCACGCGCTTCCTCGGCGACACCAAGGCACCGGCAGCGACCATCGCGCCGGTTTCCACCGTGACGTCGTCCATCACCACCGCGCGCATGCCGACGAAGGCGCCATCCTCAAGCACGCAGGCGTGGAGCAGAGCCATGTGGCCGATGGTGATGTGCTTGCCGATCAGCGTCGGATGGCCGCCGCCGGTCTTACGGTAGTCGAGGCCCTCCTTGTCGCTGTCGCAGTGCACGACCGTGCCGTCCTGCAGGTTGGTGCCCTCGCCCACGACGATGCGGTTGACGTCGGCGCGCAGCACGCAGCCGTACCAGATCGAGGCGTAGGGCCCGATCTCGACGTCGCCGATCAGCACCGCGCCCTCCGCCACGAAGGCGGTCTCGTGGATGCGCGGCAGGATTCCGCGGTAGGGGCGGATGATCGCGCCCTTGGCGTTGCTGCTCATGTCTTCTCCTTAGTGGTCAATCGGGGCGGTCGATCCGGGCGCCGAGCCCGCGACCTTCGCGGTCGGCCCAATGCAGCAGGCGGCGGGTGACGAAGAAGTAGGGGCGCTGGTAGAGGTCGTACCAGAGGCGCGCGACGAGGCTGCGGCGGCTGAGCAGGCGGCGCTCTACCGGCGTCAGCGCGTGGTGGCAGTTGAACCGCTTGTGCTTCAAGAGGTGGCGCAGGTCCTCGCGCCGGGCGATGCGCGCGATGCGGCCGCGCCGGCCGAGCAGCAGCGAGAGCTGGAAATCGATCAGGCCCGGGCTGCCGTCGGCCAGGACCAGCCAGTTCACCCGCTTGGCGCTGTCGTTGTGCACGACGCCGCGCCGATGCACCTGCCACAGCAGGCGGCGCGCGGCGGCATAGAACTTGGGGTCGCGCGGCCGAGCCTCGGCCACCGTGCTGCCTTCGAGGTAGCTGCGGTAGAGGATGCCCTTGTGCAGGGCGATCAGCTGCGGCACGCCGGCGATGCCGGCCAGACGCCGGAGCGCCACGGCTTCGCGCCAGGCGAAGAGGCGTGCCAGCGGCCGCAGCAGCCAGGCGCTGCGCGACACCAGGCGGCGGGTGACCAGCCCTTGGTGGCCCTCCAGGCGGCCGAGCTCGATCGCGCCGAAGAGGTCGCGCTTCAGCACACGCTCCAGGCGCCACTCTCCCGGCTGGTCCTTCCGGCCGCTCACGGCGATGCTGCTGTCCCCAGCCCCGATGAAACTTGGCATGACGAAGCGGCCATCAAGCCATCATCGCACGCTCATGCAAGTGTTATCGGCGCGCAATGCGGTCGCGCTAGGCCCGTTTCCCGTCCTTCCAGTCGTAGTAGCGCATGGCGAGCGGCACGAACCAGGGTCGGCCGCGGTAGAGCGGGAAGGTCGGAAAGCGATCCTCGGCGAAGGCGCTCCTGCCTTCGGGCCGGCCCAGGATCAGCTGCGCGAGCTTGCGGCCGAAGTGCGTGCCCATCGGCACGCCGGCGAAGTTGTAGCCCAGCCCGTGCCAGATGCCGTCGCGGCCGCCGATGTGCGGCATCAGGTCGAAGGTGCCGGCGCAGTAGCCGGTCCATAGATGGCTGATCTTCACGGCGCGATGCTGCGGCAGCACGCGGGCGAGGATCGCGTGCAGGCGGCCAGCGATCCTCGCCGTGTCCTTCATGCCGGACCCGGTGGCGCCGCCGAACAGCAGGCGCGGGCTGTCGGGCGCGAGGCGAAACCAGTCGATGTTCATGTTGGTGTCGAGCACCGTGCGGTTGTTCGGGATGGTGGCGCGCGCCCTCTCGCCCAGCTCTTCGGTCGCCGCCATGTACGCCTCGAACGGGATGACCCGCCGCGCGTGCCAGGAGAGCGCGCCCGGCGTGTAGCCGTTGGTGGCGATGATGGCGTCGCGCGCCAGGATGCGGCCGTGCGCGGTCAGCACCTCGACCCGGTCGTCGCCGGGATGGCGCGCGATCGAGAGCGCCTCGGTCTGCCCGGCCACCACGGCGCCGGCCGCCAGCACGCGCTCCAGCAAGCCCTTGTGGTAGAGCCCGGGATGGATGGAGGCGAGGTCAGGGATGACCGCGCCGCCGACATAGACGTCGCTCGCGAACTCCGTGCGGACCTTGTCTTTCGGCACCATCGCGTATTCGTAGCCGAGATGCCGTCGCAGGCCCTCGAGGTCCGCCTCGAGCTGGGCGTAGTGCTTGGGCGAGGTCGCGGCGATGAAGCGTCCCGGCCGCGTCAGGTGGCAATCGATCCTCTCCTCGCCGATGAAGGCGATGATGCCATTGAAGGCCTCGCCCAGCTCGCGGTAGAGCGCCAGCGCATGGTCGCGGCCGCGCGTCTTGATCAGCTTCTCGACCGAGTGCTTCAGCGTGCGGCCGAGGTAGCCGGCGTTGCGCCGCGCCGCGCCGAAGCCCGGATCCTCGCGGTCGAGCACGATGACGCTGCGCCCGGCGCGAGCCAGTTCGAGGGCCGCGCGCAGGCCGGTGTAGCCGCTGCCGACGATGGCGACGTCGTAGCGCGGCGCCAGCGCTACGGCCGGCTGCGGCGTGGGCGGGGCGCGGTCCCACCAGTAGGGCTGCAGGCGCACGTCCGCGGTCGTGATCTCTTTCAGGGCTTCGCTCATGCGCCACAGCAGACCATGAGCCGGCATTGCACGGAAGGCCGGAAGCCGGTGCCGCCTTGCGTCCATGCAATGGTACCGGGCGGCGGCGCCGCCTTGCGCAAGGGGCGGCCGACCGCCCAAATCCCCGGCCGAGGCGCCGCCCGCGCCTTGCCGACACTCTGAGAGGAACCCCATGAAGCTCTACTATAGCCCCGGCGCCTGCTCGCTCTCGCCGCACATCGCGCTGCGCGAGGCCGGTCTCAACTTCGACCTGGTGAAGGTCGACCTCGCCAGCAAGGAAACCAGCGACGGCGGCGATTACCGCAAGGTCAATCCCAAGGGCTATGTGCCGGCGCTGACGCTGGACGACGGCAAGACTCTGACCGAGGGCCCCGCCATCGTGCAGTGGATCGCCGACCAGCGGCCGTCGATGGGCCTGGCGCCGGCCAACGTCACCTACGAGCGCTACAAGCTGCAGGAGTGGCTGAACTTCATCACCTCCGAGATGCACAAGTCCCTGGGCTCGCTCTTCAACAAGGCGCTGCCCGAAGAGGCGAAGAAGATCACGAAGGATCGCATCACCACCCGGCTGCAATGGCTCGAGGAGCAGCTGAAGACCGACTACCTGACCGGCAGCCGCTTCACCGTGGCCGACGGCTACCTCTTCGTCGTGCTGGGCTGGGCCAAGTATCTCGACATCGACCTGAAGCCCTATCCGAAGATCCAGGCCTACCTGGGCCGCGTCGCCGCCCGGCCGAAGGTAAAGGAGGCGATGGAGGCCGAGGGGCTTTCCTGACCTCTCCCGTCAGCCGGCGCTTTGTGGCTAGGATCGCCGCCCGCGAATGGGCGCGCGGTCCGGCCGCGCCGGCAGTGGCAGAAGGAAGGGTTCATGCGTCTCTACGGCATCAGGATCTTCGTCGACGATCTCGAGGCGGCGCGGCACTTCTACGAGCGCGACCTCGGCCTGCCGGTGAAGTGGACGCACGCGAAGATCGCGGTCGGCTACGACCTGGGCGTCGATCTGATCGTCGAGGAGGTCGATGCCGAGGCTGAGGAGAACGACCAGGCGCTGGTCGGCCGCTTCGTCGGCGCCTCCATTGCCGTCGACGATATCGACAGCGTCTACGAGACCCTGACCGCCAAGGGAGTCGCCTTCGTCGGCCCGCCCGAGCGCCAGGCCTGGGGCGGCAAGCTCGCGCACTTCGAGGATCCCAGCGGCAACGTGCTGACCTTGCTCGGCGCCTGATGCGCCGGCTAGCGGCCCAGGAACTCGCGACTCCGCTGGGCACGATGCTGGCGGTGGCCGACGCTGCCGTGCTCCACTTCCTGGAGTTCACCGACGACCCGGACCGCCTGGAGCAGCAGCTGCGGCGGCTGAAGCACCGCACCGGCAGCGAGATCGGCTCCGGCAGGACGCCGCCGATAGAGCAGGTCGAGGCGGAGCTCGCCCGCTACTTCGATGGCCGCTCGGCCCGGTTCCGGACCGCGCTCACGCGCGAGGCGACGCCTTTCCAGCTCGCCGTCTGGGACGCGCTTTGCCGGATTCCGCCGGGCGAGACGACGAGCTATGGCGCGCTCGCCGCAGCGGCCGGCCGGCCCGCCGCGATCCGCGCCGCGGGCACCGCCAACGGCGCCAATCCCATTTCGATCGTAATCCCCTGCCACCGGGCCATCGGCGCCGACGGCTCGCTGACCAAATACGGCGGCGGGCTGCATCGCAAGCGCTGGCTGCTCGAGCACGAGCGGCGCTGGGCGAAGCCTCGCTAGGCCGCCGGCGAAAGTGCGGGGGATGTCGCCCGAGACCCCTTGCGGCGGCCCTCCCAGACCCGCTCGTGCACAGCGAAGAAGCCGGTCTGCACCAGCGGCTCCAGCACCCCGATGGAGAGCGCCACCGCCCAATCGCCGCTGATCGCGAAGGCGACCGCCACCGCGACGGTCAGGTGCATGACGGCGTAGGTCAGGGTCTTGGCGGCGGTACGCATCGAGGATTTAATTGCGACTGTGTCTCAGTTGCAATATATCGTCAAGGCGACCAGGGCCGTCAAGATGCTGCCTTCCGGTCGCCACAGCCGGCGGTCAGGACTCCGTGGCTCTCCGGCGGAGGTTTTTGCCGGATGAAGCGAACGCGCCTTACGGGAAGCCCGTTCGTACCATGGACCGTCGATACCGCCGAAGGAGGCGAGGATGCATCGTCCCACCATCGTCAAAGTGATCTTGGCCGGCGCGCTCGCCCTGCCGCTGCTGGCCTGCACGGAGCAGCAAGCGTCGAGCGGCGGCAGCGCAGCGGCGCCGGCCCCGGCACCGGCCCCCTCGACGCCACAGGTCTCCGCGGGCGAGCTCAGCGGCACGGCCTGGGAGCTCGCCAACATCACCACCGGGGACGGCAAGGTCGCCACGCCCGACGATCCCGCGCTCTACCAGCTGAGCTTCGCGCCCGATGGAACGATGGGCATCAAGGCCGACTGCAACCAGGCGGCCGCCCTCTGGGTCTCGACGCAGCCGGGCAAGCTCGCGGTCGGCGGCATGACCTCGACCCTGGCGGAGTGCCCGCCGGATTCGCTGTCGAGCGAGTTCCTGGCCGGCCTGCAGGGCGCAACGGTCTACGCCTTCGAGGGCGAGGCTTTGCGGCTCACCACCGCGACCGGCGGCAGCATGCTTCTGACGAAGGCCTAGCGACTCGTCCGATCAATTCGCATCGCCCCACTCACCGTCCCCCTGATGGACCTTGATGGGCGGTCGAGCGCAGCGAGGGTGAGGGTGATGGACCCCGGAAAGCGCGCAGCGCTTATCCGGGGGACCGGCCGCGAACCGGCCGAGAGAGCAGCGACGCCAACTCCGTTGGCGACCACCGGGAAGCGCTGCGCGCTTGCCGGTGGCTGTCACCCCCTACCTCGCTTCGCTCGCCTTCCCCCATCAAGAGGGA
>DATEDK010000394.1:0-5031 GCA_035281685.1 Kiloniellales bacterium
GCTGGAAGAGCTCTTCACCGACGAGCGCTTCTCCAGGGAGCAGCGCGAGGCCTTCGCCAAGGCGCTCGCCGTGCTCGCGCACAGCGGCTTCGTCTGGATCATCGCCACGCTGCGCAGCGACTTCTACCACCGCTGCCAGGAGCTGCCGGTGCTGGCGGAGCTGAAGGACGGCACCGGCACCTACGACCTGCTGCCGCCGCAAGGCCCCGAGATCGCGCAGATGATCCGCAACCCGGCACGCGCGGCCGGCCTGATGTTCGAGGAGTCGCGCTCGGAAGGCGGGCTCGACGACGTGCTGCAGCAAGGCGCCGCGCGCAGCCCGACCTCCCTGCCGCTGCTCTCCTTCGTGCTCGACGAGCTCTACGCCGCCTCCGGCGACACCCGGCGGCTGACCTTCGCCGCCTACCAGCTGCTGGGCGGCCTGGAAGGCGCCATCGCCAAGCGCGCCGACGACGTGGTGAACGCGCTGCCGCCCGCGGTGCAGCAGGCGCTGCCGGCTCTCCTGCGCGCGCTCATCACGCTGGATCGAGACGACGGCGTGGCCACCGCCCGCTCGGTGCTGCAGAGCCAGGCGGTGCATACGCCGGAGGCCGAGGCCCTGGTGCGCGCGCTGGTCGACGCGCGCCTGCTGGTCACCGGCGGCGAGGGCGAGAATACCGTGCTGCGTGTCGCGCACGAGGCGCTGCTGACGCGCTGGCCGCGCGCGCGTCAGATCATCTCGGACAACCGGGAATTTCTGCAGGCGCGCGCCCGCCTGCAGACGGACAGCGAACGCTGGCTGCGCGAAGGCCGCAACGCCGAGGACCTGCTGCCCTCCGGCAAGCGCCTGGTCGAGGCGCGCGAGGTGCTGCTGGCGCGCCGCAACGAGCTCGATCCGGAGCTCGCGCAATACATCGACGCCTCGGTCTCCGCCAAGGCGGCACGCGACGCGGCCAAGGCGGCCGAAGCCAAGCGCAAGCTGCGCCGCACGCAGATGGCCGCGGCCGTCGGCCTGATCCTGGCGGTGCTGGCCGGCGTCGGCGCCTACTTCGGCTTCGCCGGCCAGGCCGAGGCCGAGCGCCAGACCGTGGTGGCCGAGCGCGAGGCCGCGGCCGCGCGTGCCGCAGAAGCCGTGGCTGACGAGCAGCGTCAGCTCGCCGAGAAGGAAGCCGAGGCGGCGCGCGCCGCCGAGGCGGTCGCCGACCAGCAGCGCCAGATCGCCGTCGAGCAGCAGTCGCTGGCCGAGCAGCGCGAGGCCGAGGCGCAGGCGGCGCTGCGCGAGGTCCTGCGCTTCCAGTCGAAAACCCTGGCGCTGGAATCGCGGCGCCAGACCGCCGCCGGCAACGCCATCCTGGGGGAGCTGCTGGCGCTCGAGGGCCTGCCGAAGCCGGGCGAGGCCGCGGGCGAGCGGCCCTACGTGGCCGAAGCCGAGGCGGCGCTGAAGGTGGCGCTGGCCGCGCAGAACGGCCTGGTGACCTACTCGCACTACGAGTCGATCCGTTCGATCGCGATGAGCCCCGACGGCAAGTCGATGCTGACCGCCTCGGAGGACCGCACGGCGCGGGTCTGGGACCTCTACGAGGGCGTCGAGCGCCTGATCCTGAAGGGACACACGGCGACCGTCGTGGCGGTCGCCTTCTCGCCCGACATGCGGCTGCTCGCGACCGGATCGGAGGACGGCACGGCGCGCATCTGGGACGCCATCAGCGGGCAGGAGCTCTTCAAGCTCGAAGGCGCCGAGGGCACGGTCTGGGAGGTGATGTTCTCGCCGGACAGCACGAAGCTGCTGACCTACGCGCAGGACAACATCGAGCGCATCTTCGATACCGCCACCGGCGTCGAGCTGATCCGCTACGCGCAGCACACGGGCGAGATCATGCACGCCTCGTTCTCGCCGGACGGCACGAAGGTGGCCAGCGCCTCGCTCGACGGCTTCGCCGACATCTGGGACGCCGCCACCGGCGAGCTCCTGGCGCGTGTCGGCGGCGACTATACCAGCGGCGTCGAGTGGGTGGAGTGGGATGCCGCCGGCGAGCGCATCGTCACCGCCGACCGCGGCAACGCGGCCGAGGTGTGGAACAGCGCCGGGACGTTCCTCTTCGGGCTCTACGGCCGCCACAACAACTGGGTGACGCGTGCCACCTTCAGCCGCGACGGCAAGTTCATCGCCACCGGCGATTTCGACGGCAAGGTGCACCTCTGGAACGGGGAGAGCGGCGACCATCTCTTTCCCCTGGACGGGCACGGCTGCAAGACCGACACCGACGGCACGCCGCTCTGCGTGATCTGGGAGACCACCTTCTCCCCCGACGGGCGCTACCTCGCCACGCTGGGCCGCGACGCGACGGTGCGCATCTGGGACGTCGCCTCCTACGAGGCGCTCGACGTGATCGACCAGGGCGGCGTCACCATCTCCGACATCGCCTTCACGCCGGACTCCAGCAAGCTGGTGACCGCCGCCTGGGACGGCACCGCGCGGCTCTGGGAGATCGAGAACGGCCCGGCCAAGGCCGTCATGGGCCGCCGCTCGCGCTGGATGACCGAGGCCGCCTTCTCGCCGGACGGCAAGGAGATCGCCATCGGCTCGGGCAACGAAGGCGTCCTGATGCTGTTCAGCACGACCGACGGCGACAATGACGGCAAGGCCGATTGGATCGACACGCTGCCCTACCACATCAACGAGATCACGCACATCGAGTACAGCCGCGACGGCAGGCTGCTGCTCTCCAGCGCCTTCGACTACACCGCGGCGGTCTGGAAGCTGGACGCGATGGAGACGGAGAACGAGGAGGTCTATGCGCAGGCGGCGGTGTTCCACGACCGCGAGGTGCTGGACGCCGACTTCTCTCCCGACGCCACGGTCTTCGTGACCGCCTCGATCGACGGCACCGCGAAGATCGTCGAGAGCGCCACCGGCACCGAGCGCTTCGTGCTGGGCGGACACAAGGACCGCATCAACACGGCACGCTTCGATCCGCGCGGCACGCGCGTGGTGACGGCCAGCGACGACGGCTTGGCGATCATCTGGGATGCGACCACCGGCAAGGAGCTGCACCGGCTGAAGCTGCACCGCACCTGGGTGAACCACGCCGAGTTCAGCGCCGACGGCACCAAGGTGCTGACCGCCTCCTCGGACGGCCAGCTCGGCCTCTGGGATTCCAACAGCGGCAAGCTGATCCACGCCTTCCGCGCCTTCGAGAAGAACGCCTGGCACGCCTCGATCAACAAGGACGGCACGCGGATTGCCGCGGCGGGGCCGACCGGCGGCGTGCTGTTCGATGCCGCGACCGGCCGCGAGATCGCGCGGCTGTCGCACGAGTTCGAGACCTACTTCGCCCAGTTCTCGCCGGACGGCCTGCGCGTGCTGACCGTCGACGAGGGCGGCAAGGGCTTCGTCTGGTCCGCCACCGACGGCTCGCTGGTGGTCGAGCTCATCGGCCACACGGCGCCGATCTACTTCGGCACCTGGAGCGAGGACGGCTCGACCATCGCCACGGTCTCCGAGGACGGCACCGCGAAGCTCTGGAACCCGATCTCGGGCGAGGCGCTGCAGACCATCGAGAACCCGCGCGACGAGTTCTGGGACGTGAGCTTCAGCCCGGACGGCCATTGGGTGATCGGCGGCGGCTACGTGAACTTCAACGTCTGGGACGCCGAGACCGGCGAACGCGCCTGGCTCCTGACCGGCCATCGCCAGCACCTGGTGCGCGCCCTGTTCAGCCCGGACGGCACGCGCGTCATCAGCGCCTCGCTCGACGGCACCGTGATCCTGCGCGACACGGAGAGCTTCGACGACGTCTCGACGATCTCGCATTACAACTCGGTCTACGACGCGCAGTTCAGCGCCGACTCCGCGCGCCTGGTGACGGTCGACCAGAAGGGCCAGGTGGCCGTCTGGGACGGCAAGACCGCCGATCTCATCTCGCTGCTCGAGGGCCACACCGACCGCGTCAACTCCGGACGCTTCGACCCGACCGACAACACGCGGCTGGTCACCGGCTCGGACGACACCACGGCGATCGTCTGGGACACCACGTCCGGCAAGGCCCTCTTGACGCTGAAGGGCCACAGCGGCTGGGTGAACGAGGCGATCTACAGTCCCGACGGCACGATGATCGCCACGGCCTCGGCCGACGGCACCGCGCGGCTCTGGGACGCGAAGACCGGCAAGGAGCTCGAAGTTTTCGAGGGGCACCTGAAGGAGCTCTGGGACGCCGCCTTCTCGCCGGACGGCAGGACGCTGGTGACCGCCTCCTCCGACGGCACTGCGCGCCTCTGGGACGTGAAGACGGGCAGGCAGATCTACGCGCTGCCGAGCCCGGCCGCGGGCGTCAACCGCGTGACCTTCAGCCCGGAGGGCGACCACATCGTCACGGTATCGGACGACCGCATCGCGCGGGTCTGGGACGCCGCCACCGGCATCCTGGTGACGACGCTGGAGGGCCACACCGACTCGATCATCGACGTCGAGTTCAGCCCGGACGGTCGCGAGCTGGTGACCGGCGGCTTCGACGGCCGGGCGCGCCTCTGGCGCGTCTACACCGGCACGCAGCTGGTCGACATGGCCCGCCGCACCGTGCCGCGCCAGCTGACCGACGCCGAGCGCGAGCGCTTCGGCCTGGCGCCGCCGGAGGAGAAGGCGGCAGCGCAATAGGCGATCTACGCCCCATCGATGAAGGCGCCGGGGAAGTGCGATACGCAGGCCATGACCCAGGTAATGGCCTCCCGGTCGTATTCGTCGCCGGCGCGCCAGTCCTCGAAAAAGGCATTCAGCCGCTTGACCCGCTCGGGCCAGATATCGGCGGCCTGCAGGCCGAGCGAAACCCCGTAGTTCGTGAAGGCGAACTTGACGTGGGGCGCCCCCGGCGCTCGGCTGAAGTAGCCGGGCGGATCGACCCACATGACGTCGAGCGTGCGTTGTGCGCGACTTCTCTGTGCTCGTGCCCATTCCTCCTCCGAGAAGAAGTGGGCGAGCCACAGCATCATGCCGAGACCGAGATCCTGCTCGATGTCGAGCCTGCGCCAGTCGCGTTGCATCAAGTCGCGCATCTC
>DATEDK010000395.1:0-3512 GCA_035281685.1 Kiloniellales bacterium
AGCTGCTCGGTCGTCGACTCGATGTCCAGCAGGTCGTCGGCGATCTGGAAAGCCAGTCCGATGTCCCGGCCGTAGCCGACCAGGGCCTGCCGCTCCGTCGGGCTGGCGCCGCCCAGGATGGCGCCCGCCTCGCAGGCATAGACGATGAGGGCGCCGGTCTTGAGCGCCTGCAGTTCCGTAATCCCGGCGAGATCGAGACCATTGCGCTCGGGCGAGAGGTCGATCATCTGCCCGCCCACCATGCCGGCCGCTCCGGCCCCCGCGGCCAGGCCCGCGATCAGCGCGCAGCGCACCGCCGGGTCGGGATGGGTCTGCTCCTCGGCCAAGAGCGCGAAGGCCTCGGTCAACAGGCCGTCGCCGGCCAGGATGGCGGTTGCGTCGTCGAACTTGCGGTGCACGGTCGCCAGGCCCCGGCGCAGCTCGGCATCGTCCATCGCCGGCAGGTCGTCGTGGATCAGCGAGTAGCAGTGCACCATCTCCAGCGCCACCGCGGCGGCCAGCGCCCGGCGCGGCGGCACGTCGAAGAGCGCGGCCGACTGCAGCACCAGGAAGGGGCGCAGGCGCTTGCCGCCGTTCAGCGAGCCCCAGCGCATGGCCTCGATCACCCGGCCGCGCGGACCCGGCACCGCCTTCAGCCGGCGGTCCAGCTCGTCGGTCACCATTTTGGCAGCGGCGGTGAGCGCCGTCGTCAGGGCCTCGGCAGACATGCCTCGAGATCCGCTCAGCTGTCCTTGCCGCCGCCGCGACCGGCGTTGGCGAAGTCTTCGAGCCGCGGCCCGCCGGGTCCCATCGAGACCTTCTCGATCTTGAGCTGTGCCTCTTTCAGCTTCGCTTCGCAGTGCGCCTTCAGCTGCGCGCCCCGCTCATAGGCGGCGATCGCGTCGTCGAGCGACCCCTGGCCCGACTCCAGGCGCTCGACGATCGCCCGGAGCTCGGCCAGGGCCTGCTCGAAGCTGAGGCTTTCCACGGGAGCGTTCGTCTTCTCGCTCATGCCCCTCTCCTGACGGCCGCGAAGCTATGCCAGGCGCCGAGGGGCCGCAACTGGGCAGCGACAGAGGCCGGAGAGGCGCGCTACTGCTTCGCGATCCGGGGCGAGCGTCCCCCGGTGGCGGATTGGTGGGGACCCGGTGGCTGTCGCAGCGCCGGTAGGAGCCAGAGAAAGGCCAATGCCTCGAGCGCGAGCAGCAGTCCGAAGGCGGTGGCGTAGCCGGCTGGGGCGTAGCCCTCCGTCCCATGCGGGAAGAGGCCGATGACCACGCCGGTCAGCCACTGACCGAGAAAGGCGCCGGTGAAGGAGAGCAGGTTCAGCGCGGTCGAGACGCGGCCCGAGCGCGCCGCGCCGTAGACCGGCACCACCGCGGCATAGAACAGCATCGCCGCCGTGCCGAAGAAGCCCATGATGCTCATCCAAAGCCAGGCAACGCCGGTCAGCCCCGCCACCACGCCGGCCTGTCCCAGGAAGGAAAGAGCCAGCACCGCAGCGGCGATGCGCAGCGGCTGGTAGCCGCGGCGGATCAGGCGCGGCGTCAGCCAGCCCATGCCCATGAAGCCCGCGGTCATCGCGATCGCGTAGCTCAGCAGCAGCTCGGACGCGGTCGTGGCATCGTAGCCGCCGACGTCGCGCAGCCAGGGCCCGCCCCAGAGGCCGAGGAAGGACTGCATGGCGGCCGAGGTGGTGAGCACCAGGGGGCCGATGCGCCAGAAGAGGCCGCTCGCCAGGATGCTGCCCAGCCCCCGCACCATCGTGCCGAGCGACTCGCCGCTGCGGCCCCCGGGCTTCTCGGGAACGGCCAGGAAGATCGTCAGCGCGGCGAACAGGGTGGCACCGGCCAGGCCCAGGAAGAGCGTGCGCCAGCCCCAGAGCGCGAGGACCGCCTCGACCGGCGCGGTGGCGACCACGGCGCCGAGGCCGCCGATCGCCAGCACGCTGCCGTTCAGCGTGGGCAGGCGGTCCTGCGGGTACCAGAGCACGAAGGCCTTGAGCGAGGACATCAGGCAGGCGGCGACGCCGAGCCCGATCAGCGCGCGCCCCAGCACGAGCCCGCCCTGGCTCTCGGCCTGCGCGAAGAGAAAGGCGCCGAGCGCGGCGAAGAGCAGAAGAAAGCTCACCGTGCGCCGCGGGCCGAAATGGTCGAGCGCGAGCCCGATCGGCAGCTGCGCTGCGGCGAAGGTGAGGAAGTAGGCGCTGGTCATGAAGCCCAGCGCCTCGGGCGGCAGCGCGAACTCGCCGGCGAGCCTGGGACCCACCACCGCGTTGATCGAGCGGAAGAGGAAGGAGAGGAAGTAGCCCAGCGCGAAGGGAACGAAGACGCGGAGGAGGAGCACCGTTACTCCCTCCACCACGCACAGCGTGGGGGAGGGCTGGGGAGGGGGTCAGTGCCCCCTCTCCCAGCGAAGCTGGGGGAGGGTTGGGGAGGGGGTCTGGACATTTGAGCTGCTCTGTCGAAACCCCCTCCCCAACCCTCCCCCACGCTGCGCGTGGTGGAGGGGGCAAATCTCACACCCAGCGTCCCAGCAGCTCCTCCTCGAAGGGGAAGGTGGTGAGCAGCTCGTAGCCCGTCTCGGTCACCAGCACCTGCTGCTCCAGCTTCACGCCTTCGAGTCCGCCGACCGCGCCGACATAGGACTCGCAGCAGAGCACCATGCCGGGGACGACCTCGCCATCCATGCCGCTGTTCGGTTTGTACCAGCCCGGGCCGACGATGGAGGGCCACTGGCCGTAGAGGCCGACGCCGTGCCAGGTCATCGGCATCTGCTGGGCATAGAACTCCTCGGGCAGCTTGAAGGCCTGCTCCGACATCTCCTTGAAGGCCGCACCCGGCTTGATCAGCGCGAGGTTGTGCTGCAGTTGCTCGAAGGCCGTGCCGTAGAGCCGGCGCTGGTCGGCCGTGGGCTTGCCCGGGCCGCAGAAGAACGAGCGGGAGATGTCGGCATCGTAGCCGAAGGGCCCGATCATGTCGGTATCGAAGGAGACCAGCTCGCCCGGCCGGACGCGCCGGTCTGTCGCCTCCTGGTACCAGGGATTGGTGCGCCCGCCGGAGGAGAGCAGGCGGGTGTCGGAATACTCGCCGCCGAGCGCGATGTTGGTGCCGTTGAGCACCGCCCAGAGCTCGTTCTCGGTGACGCCGGGCTCGAGGGCCTCGCGCATCTTGGCGATCCCGGTTTCGGTCGCGGCGATGGCGAGCGTGATGCACTGGACCTCGTCGAAGGACTTGACCACCTGCGCCTGGCCCACGGCGGGGCCGCCGGCGACGATGGTGAGGCCCTGGTCGGCCAGCGCCAGCGCCACGAAATGGCCGACCATGCGGTCGATGGCGAGCCGCGTAGAACCCTGCCGGCGCACCAGCTCGGCCACCTGCGCCGCCCAGGCGACGACCGCGGGGTTGCGCTCGCCCTGGGCGTCGCGATCGATGCCGGCGCGGTAGGTGCCGCTGGAAGGCCGCACCTCGGCCACGGTCTCCAGCGGTGCCGCCAGATGCTCGGAGCCGCCGTACTCGAAACAGACCGCCTTG
>DATEDK010000396.1:0-3329 GCA_035281685.1 Kiloniellales bacterium
GCTTGCCAAGCACGAGCTGTTCATGGCGCCGCGCCAGCCGATCCACTTCACCCGCGGCTACATCTGGTTGCCGCTGTTCCTGTTGGGCGCGCCCCTGCTGCTCGCCTGGCTGCAGCGCCTGTGGCACCGGCAGGACTGGCGGCGGCTGCTGGCCATCGGCGTCGTGTCGCTGCTGTTGTTCGACAACGCCTCGTTCATCTTCACGCGCATCTGGAGCTTTGCGCAGGGCAACGATGCCCTCTACCTGACCGAGGACCAGCTCGCCCTGTTCCTCCGCCTCAACGATCCGCGGCTCGCCGGCTATACGCTGGTGAGCGACGACGAGCATCTCTCTTATCTGGCGCTGACCTACACGCCCCTGCGGGCTTGGCGCTCCTGGCTGCACAGCACGCCGTTCGAGCCGGAGCGCAGCCGCGAAATCGCGCGGTGGGTCGAGTCGGGGGAGGAGCCGGCGGCGTGGTCGAACCGCCCCGTCGTCTTCGTCGTCTCGGCCGCGAGCCCGGCGGGTCGGTGGCTGCCGGCGGGCGGGAGGGTGGGAGGCCTGATCTATCTCGAGCGGCCGTGGCCGGACTGAGCATGGTCGCATGACCAAGATCTCGACCGAGACCGTCCCGCGCGGCGGATGGGTGGCCCCGACCTCCTTGTGGGGATCCGCCTCGGCCCTGCTGTTCGTCGGCTGCCTTCTCTATCTGGCGGTCGTTCTCTGGATGGTCGGACCGCTCCCCGGCAACGTCGACACCTTCGCCTTCAAGGACGCCGCGGCCAATCTCGCCCTGGGGCGGGGATTCACCACCGCCTTCAATTTCGGCAACCCCACCGCAGCGGCGCTGGTCTATGCCGGTCATCCGCCGGCCTACGCCTTCCTCTCGGGGCTGTGGTTCTCGCTCTTCGGCGTCTCGGTCGCGAGCAACACCTGGTTCGAGGAGCTGCTGCACGTCCTGCTGATCGTCGTCCTCTGGGCGGCGATCGCCCCCGCCTTGGCGCCCGGCCGGCGCCGGCTGCTCGCCCTGCTGTTGGTGCTGGGCTTGCCGGCGGCGGTCAGCGGTCTCGCCCACGACCGTCCCGACGTGCTGGCGGTCATCGTCGCGGTCGCCGCGCTTTTGCCTTTCGCGCGCCGTCATGACACCGCACGCGCAGCCTTGGCGTCGCTGCTGGCCGGGCTGGCGCTGACCGTTTCACCCTTGGCCGGCATCCTGGCGACGCTCGGCCTGATGCTGCAGTGGCTGGTGGCCGGGCCGGAGCGGCCGAACCTCTGGACCATGGCCGCGATCGGCCTCGTCGGATTGCTGCTGCCGATGGCGCTGGTGATCCTCGCCGTGCTGCCGATCGATCCGACCTACCCGGAGCGCCTGCTCGCTTTTCTGCGCGACGGCGGCGGCGCGGCGACCGGTCAGGAAAACGTGGGCGCGGGCTTCGTCGGCCTGCTCCTCCGCGATCCTGCAGAGCTGTTCCGCAAGATCCTCGCCAGCTTCACCACGCTGCACCACTGGCTGAACCTCGCGGTGCTCGCCGCGGCGGCCGGCGTCGTGTTCTGGGCCTGTCTCAGAGTGTCGGCGCGAGGCCGGGTCAGGGCTGCAGCGCTCGCGATGCTGGCACTGCTGCTGTTCCTCTGCCTCGTCGCCTTCGGCTGGAACCGCGGCTATCCCACCGTTTTTGCCGTCTTCCTCGTCGCGCTCTACGCGCGCGCGCTGCCACCGGCCGAGCGGCCGGCCTGGCCGCTGGCGGCGCTGGCGCTGATCGTCCTGTTGAGCGCACCGCTCACGATGCTGGGCCTGGTGCACCGCGCCTCGATGGCGGAGAGCCTGCAGCGCATGGAGCGCTGGCTCGCGGAGCATCCCTTGCCCGATGTCACCGGCGACGGCCGCGTCACCGTCGCGCTCGACCCGGCGGCGCACCTGATGCTCAAGGCCCGGGGCTACGACACGCTGGTGTGGTGGCAACCCAGCATCACGACCGAGGAGCTGCTGGAGCGAGCCGATGCCTTCGCCATCGGTTTCACCGGTACCGGCGACCCGCTGACGGCCGCCTACCCCGACTGGTGGAACGAAGGTCTGGGCGAGCGGCTCTACCGCCCGGAGTTGCCGCAGGTGCCCACACTCTTCGGCCGCCCGCTCTCGCGATCGAGCAAGACCTGGGAAGTCGAGATCTGGCAGGCGCGCCCGCGCTAGCTCCCAAGCCCGCGCTCTATTCGATGCTCTTCGCCTCCATGGAAAGGTCGATGGAGCCGCCCATCGCGAAGACCGTCGTTTCGTTGCGGACAGGCAGGCTGCTGGCCACGTCGATCCAGGATAGCGATTCGACGCGCGCCAGGTTGCTGCCGTAGCCCACGGCGAGAGTGTAGGAGACCCGGATGGTGTCGAAGGCGCCGGCTGGCACCGTGATGCTCTCGTAGTCTCCCACGGTCACGGTGAAGTCGAAGGGCAACTGGTTGCCCCCATTCTCCGCTACGCCCCAGAGGCTGACGGTCTTTCCCGGGGCCAGCGGCCAGAGCGCAGCCAGCTTGGCGGTGTCCATCCGGTAGTGGATGTCGCCGGACTTGGTCGACACGAGAAAGCGGTAGTAGCGCTCGTCCTCGTGCCCCGGGGAGTTGCCGCGCACGAAGACGATGTCGCCTTCGACGGCGGTCACGGTTTGGGAAATCTCAATCGGGCTGCCCTTAAAGCTGCCCTGTAGGACGATCGTCAGCCCAACGGGTGGCGGTGTGTAGGGAACATCGGCCGTTGCCGCGCGCAGGTCGAGCGCGAGCCAGAGTGCAAGGGATGCCAACAGACGGCTGGTGCGTCGCATCGTCGGTCCTCCCGTCGGTCGACGCTAACAAACCGCGCGAAAACCCAACAAGGCACCGAGCGGTTGAATAGGCGAGGGCAGCCCTTCCTATTCGGCCGCGGCGCGCTGTGGCGACTTTCCGCGGAAGGTGGCGAGGAGCTGATGCTCCTCTGGCTTCGCGCGCGCGATGTGCGCCTCCTTCACGTGACCGTAGCCGCGGATCTTCTCCGGGACCGAGAGCAGCGCCACCGCGGTCGCGTGCTTCTCGGGCGTGAGGTCGCGCGCGACCTCGGCCAGCAGCGCCTCGTAGTCGGCCAGCAGCCGGCGCTCCTGGCGCCGCTCGGCCGTCTTGCCGAAGGGGTCGAGCCAGGAGCCGCGCAGGCGGCGCAAGCGCGCCAGCAGGCCGAAGGCGCGCAGCATCCAGGGGCCGTACTGGCGCTTCACCAGGTGGCCCCTGGCGTCGCGCTTGGCGAAGAGTGGCGGCGCCAGGTGGAAGCGGAGCTTGTAGTCGCCCTCGAAGGTCTCCTTCACCTGGCGGGCGAAGTCGCCCGAGGTGTAGAGCC
>DATEDK010000397.1:0-3579 GCA_035281685.1 Kiloniellales bacterium
GGCGGCGTTGCGGTAGCTGAAGCCGCGCAGGCTCTCCGGCAGCTCCAGGGGCGAGGGCGTCGAGGCGCCCTCCACCAGCACCGGGACGACCGGAATCTTTCGCGCGAGCCCGCCCTCCAGCTCCAGGCGCACCAGGTCCGCGGGGTCGTCGATGCGCCGGCGCTGCTCCGCCGGCGCCGGGCCGGTCCAGTCGGGGCCGACCACCGCCAGCATCACCTGGCAGCGCGCCAGCGTCTCGCCGATGTGCTCGCGGAAGTCCTGCCCGATCGGGATCGAGTCGATGTCCATGAAGACCTGGCCGGCGCCGAAATGCGCGCTCAGCCGGTCGAAGATGCGCCCGGTGATCGCCGCGCTGTCGTCGCGCCGGTAGGAGATGAAGATGCCGGTCATCGCCCTTTGGCTCCCGCCGCCGGCAGTCTAGCACGTTGCGAAGCCCCCGATTGCGAAGACCCTGCCCGGCTGCTAGAGGCTCCCGGCCCGCCTACTCAACCCTCCGTCGGGCCGCCGAGGTCTCCCACCACCGATGCTGCGCCGCCTCTACGACTGGACGCTGTCCTTGTCCGCGCGCCCCGGCGCGCTCTGGGCGCTGGCCGCGGTCGCCTTCATCGAGAGCTCGATCTTCCCGATCCCGCCGGATGTCCTGATCATCCCGATGGTGCTGGCGGCGCGCGGACGCGCCTGGCTGATCGCCGGCACGGCGACCGTCGCCTCGGTGCTCGGCGGCTTCGCCGGCTACGGCATCGGCTACTTCCTGTTCCAGGAGATCGGCCAGCCGATCATCGACTTCTACGGCTACGGCGAGGAGTTCGTCGCGTTCCGCGACAGGTACAACGCCTGGGGCTTCTGGATCGTCGCGGCCGCCGGCTTCACGCCCTTTCCCTACAAGGTCATCACCATCGCCTCGGGCGCCTTCGAGCTCGACCTGATGACCTTCGCCGTCGCCTCGGTCGCCTCGCGCGGCGCGCGCTTCTTCCTGGTGGCGGCGCTGCTCCACAGATTCGGTCCGCCGATCAAGGCCTTCATCGAGCGCTACCTCGGCCTTCTTACCGCCATCTTCTTCGTGCTGTTGATCGGCGGCTTCGTCGCCATCAAATATCTCTTCTAGAGTGCGATCGATGAGCGTTGCCGCCCTGTCGACCGAGACCAGGAACGCCTGGCGCCCCTACCTGGCGCCGGCGCTGGTCGTGCTGGTCAGCATCGGCGCGCTGGCCGTCGCGCTGACCGCGCAGTACCAGGGGGGCCTGCTTCCCTGCGTGCTCTGTCTGTGGCAGCGCTGGTGCCACGTCGGCGCCATCGCCTTCGGCGTCGGCGGGCTCGCCGGCGCACGCAACGCCCGGGTGCGCGAAGGCATGCTGTTCCTGGCCGGCCTCGCCTTCCTCTGCGGGCTGGCCGTCGCCGGCTTCCACGTCGGCGTCGAGCAGGGCTGGTGGGAAGGCTCGCAGACCTGCCAGGGTGCCAACTTCTCCGAGCTCAACTCGCGCGCCGCGATCAAGGACGCGATCCTCAAGGCGCCGGTCGTCGCGTGCAACGACGTGCCCTGGTCCTTCGCCGGCATCTCCATCGCCGGCTTCAACGCGATCTTCTCCCTCGTCTTCGGCGCGGCGACCTTCTGGCTCACGTTCCGCCGGCCGCAGCGATGAGCTGCCCCGAGGACATCCAGGTCTCGCCCGGCGCCGGCACGACGCGCCGCAGCCTCCCCGGCGATCCGCTGCTGGAAAACGAGGTCGAGGCCATGCTGCGCGTCGACCACGCCGGTGAATACGGCGCGAGGCGCATCTACGAGGGTCAGCTCGCCGTGCTCGGGCGCAGCGCGGCGGGTGCCACCCTGCGCCGGATGCACGCGCAGGAGCTGAAGCACCTGCAGGCCTTCGACAAGCTCCTGGTGGAGCGCCAGGTGCGGCCGACGCTGCTGGCGCCGGTCTGGCACGTCGCCGGCTTCGCGCTCGGCGCCGCGACCGCGCTCCTGGGCGAGCGCGCGGCCATGGCCTGCACGGTGGCGGTGGAAGAGGTGATCGACAGGCATTACCGCGGCCAGGTCGAGCGCCTGGGCGAGGCCGAGCCCAAGCTCAGCGAAACCTTCGAGACCTTCCGCCGGGAAGAGGTCGAGCACCGCGACACGGCGCTGAGCCAGGGCGCGCAGGAGGCCCCCGCCTACGGCCTCCTCACCGGTGCGATCAAGGCCGGCTCGCGCCTCGCCATCTGGCTTTCCAAGAGGATCTAGACAGCTCGGCCGTTCACCGGCTTTGCCCAATTCCCCTTCCCCCGTCATGCGCGGGCTTGACCCGCGCATCCAGTGTTCGGTCTCGGTGTAAAAAAGCTGGATTGCCGGGTCGAGCCCGGCAATGACGAGAGAAGTAAGGCGAAGCGCATGCGCTGCGCCTCGGTCGTTGTTTTCCGAAGTTTTGGCGCCCCTTGGGGACAGTTTCTCCCTTGCTTTCCTGAATTGTATAAAATATCCATCAGCCATGGCCGCCGCCCCCCTCGCCCGCCGCTCCATTCCCGACATGCTGGTCGAGCAGCTGCGCGGCCGCATCCTCGCGGGCGACCTGCCGCAGGGCCAGCCGCTGCGCCAGGACGCGCTCGCGGCGCAGTACGGCGTCAGCCGCATCCCGCTGCGCGAGGCGCTCCGCCGCCTGGAGGCCGAGGGCCTGGTGCGCATCGAGCCGAACAAGGGCGCGCTGGTGGCCGACTTCCCGCCGCAGGAGATCGGCGAGCTCTTCGAGATGCGCGCGGCCTTGGAGTCCGACCTGATCCGCCTTTCCGTTCCGCTGGTCTCGCGCCACGACCTCGACGAGGCGGCCGAGGCCCTTGCCCTCTACGAGCGAGCGCTCGACCTCGGCAACGTGGCCGACTGGGGCGCGCTCAACTGGCGCTTCCATTCCGCACTCTACCGCGCCGCCGGGCGGCCGCGCTGGCTCGAGGCCGTGGCGCAGCTCAACCGGCAGACCGACCGCTTCGTGCGCCTGCAGCTCGCCCTGACCGGCGCGCTCGACCGGGCGCGCAGCGAGCATCGCGAGCTGCTCGAGCTCGCTCGTCGCGGCGAGGCGGCCGCAGCAGCTGACCTGGTGCGCGTGCACATTCTCGATGCCGGGCAGATGCTGGTCCGTGCGCTCGCGGCCGAACGTGCCGCGGCCGAGTAAGGGGAAACGAGGGGGACAATGAAGATCACGCGCATCGCCGTGCACCAGGTCGACCTGCCGCTGGTCGAGGGACGCTATTCCTGGTCCGGCGGCAAGTTCGTCGAGGTCTTCGATTCGACCATCGTCGGCATCGAGACCGACGCCGGCATCACCGGCTACGGCGAGGTCTGCCCGCTCGGGCCGTTCTACCTGCCGGCGTACGGCGACGGCGTGCGCGCGGGCATGCGCGAGCTCGGCCGGATCAACACGCTGATGGACGCGGCGCTCAAGGGGCACGCGTTCGTGAAGTCCGGCCTCGACATGGCGTGCTGGGACGTCCTCGGCAAGGCCACGAATCTTCCGGTCTGGACGCTGCTCGGCGGCCGGTTCGGCGAGTCGGTCCGGCTGTACCGCGCGATCTCGCAGGAATCGCCCGAAGCGATGGCGGCGAAAGTGGCCG
>DATEDK010000398.1:0-4950 GCA_035281685.1 Kiloniellales bacterium
CCTCGGCCATCGGCAGAGCGCTCGGCCCCACCGCCGCCCAGGGCAGGTCGCCGCGCGCCGCGTCCTCGGCGCCCAAAGGTCCGTTGCCGAACCAGGGGCGTTGCGCCGAAGCCTTGCGGCCGGCGTGCGCAATCTGCAGCCCCGGCACGGCACCGTGCAGGCGCGCGAAGCCCGCGACCGCGGCGTGGCCGGCGATCTGCTCGTCCTCCCAGAGTCCGGTGCAGCCGTGCGTGATGCGCCCCCGCTTCTGAACGGCGGTCGCCTCGGTGAAGACCAGCCCGGCCCCGCCGAGGGCGAAGCGGCCGAGATGCACGCGGTGCCAGTCCGACAGCTGTCCCTCGCGCGCCGAGTACTGGCACATCGGTGAGATGACGATGCGGTTGCGCAGGCTGAGCGAGCGCAGCGCCAGCGGCTGGAACAACAGGGGCGTTGCGCCCGTAGCACTGTCCGGCATCGCCTTCTCCCCGTGAATGGCGCGGGATCGTAGGTCGAGGGCGCGCTGAGGGACAAGCGGCCGGCCGGGAGCGTGCGTCACAACACCTGGCAGCTTCGCGCAGCGGACCCGAACGACTAAGCTCCCTCACCTCGAGCGCCCGCTTGGCGGAACTGGTAGACGCATGGGACTTAAAATCCCAAGGCTTCGGCCGTGCCGGTTCGACTCCGGCAGCGGGCACCATCGAGTTTGTGACGCGGGGGAGGCAGCGATGATCACGAGGCGTGCACTGCTGTTGACCGGGGTCGCCGCGGCGGCCGCGAGCGCTCTTGCCGGCTGCGGCTCGTCCGAGCCGCCGCCCGCTCCGGCGCAACTCCCCAGCTACGCCGGCAAGGGCGAGACGACGGCCTTCGACGGGGCCTGGATCGGAGAGGGCTACTCGCTCTGGCACTTCACCGTGCAGGACGGCGTCTTCACCGGCACCGGCGAGGGCAAGGGTCTCAGCGGCTGGACCGGATCGATGACCGGCTATATCCGCAAGGATCACAGCATCGAGGGGACGGCGGCCACCAGTGGCAACGCTGCCGCCAAGGTCGACGGCACCTGGCCGCGGCTGGCCGTGCACTGGGGGAGCACGCCCAGCTTCATCCGGGCGAGCCGCTCGTAGGGACGTCCGGTAGCGACCCGATGCGCAGGGTCCAGCCGGCGATGCGGGTGAGCTGCAAGAGCCCGTTGCGCGTCCAGGGATCGTCGGCGAGACGCTCCACCGCCCGCGCGACACCCTCGGCGCGGACGATCACCAGGGCCTCGCCCGTATCCTCCAAGGGACCCGCGAGCAGGACGACGCCCTCGGCCGCCAGTTCATCCATGAAGGCTGCGTGCGCCGGCCACTCCGGCTGCTCCTCCAGCGGACGGCCATGGCGCCAGGCGGGGCCGCGGGCGCGGAAGAGGGCGAAGAGCGCCATCGCCGCCGCACGCCGCTACCAGTCGATGTTGCCCTTCTTTTTCTGATCGACGATCAGGCCGCCGAGCGCACCGATGCCGGCGCCGATGCCCGCGCCCAGTCCAACGGAGAGCCCGCCGGTGACGGCGCCGACGACCGCGCCGGTGGCCGCGCCGAAGGCACCACCGGAAAGCGTGCGTTCCAGCGTGGTGTCGCCGCAACCGGCGAGGGCCAGCGCGGCCGAAGCCGTGCCGGCCAGAATCAGCGTCTTCATGGTCGCCATCCCTTCTCTGCTGCTGCCGTAACTACAGTTCGGCGAGCCCCGGGGTTCCAGGGTTCGACGGGCGTTCGCGCCCGCGAAGAGGCTGCTACACTGCCCACTCGAGCCATGGGGAGAGCAAGGGACATGCCAGGCTGGCGAGGCGGCTGTTTTGCAACGCTTTTTGCCATCGCGCTCCACGGCGCGGCCGCGGCCGCCCCGATGCATTGCGAGTATGCCGCGCACGAGGAGGTCAGGCTCCTCGCGCCGGCCGAGCGCATCGCCTGGCTGACCGAGGAGCTGGCCCAGTGCCAGGACCGCGAGCTCCAGGCGCTCGCCTTTTACAGCCGCGGCAAGGCCTACATCGATCTCGGCGAGTATGAGCTGGCGGTCGCCGACTTCACGCAGTCGATCGACCTGGGGCCGGCCGACATCTTCTACGACTACGCCGCGCGCGGCTTCGCCTACCTGCACCTGAACGAGCAGGAAGCCGCCATCGCCGATGCGGACGCGGCGCTCGATCACAAGCCCTTCTTCGCGCAGGCCTACAGCACGCGCGGCGTCGCGGAGTGCAACCTGCGCCGGCTGCAGGACGGCACCATGGACATCCTGACCGCGATCGAGCTGGAGCGCGCCTACGGCCGGGTCTGGCAGGAGTTCCTGCGCAAGAGCGGCCACTACGAGGGCATGATCACCGGCAACTTCGACGCCGCCAGCAAGGCCGCCCTCGCCCAGTGGTGCAAGACGCACCGCATCGCGCCGGGGCCGATGTTTTTCTAGCGATCAGTCGCCCGGCTTCCAGGCGCGCGGCTTGGTGCCCTGGAAGCTGGCGCGCGCCGCGAGCGGATCGACCAGCGCCGCGAGCTCGGGATGGCGCCGCCAGTCGAGCCCCTCGCGCGCATCGGCCCAAAGAACCAGCGCCGCCAGCGCGACGCCTGGGAGCGTGATGCCGTCGCGCAGCCGGCCGAGGCGACGCAGCTCGGCGAGCCAGGCGAGCGTTGCGTAGGCTCGTTCGTAGTGCCGCGGTGCCAGCTCGAAGCCGATGTGGTTCGGACCGACCGGGCCGAGGCCGGTCCATTTGATGTAGGCCGCGGCGGCCAGCGCATCGCCCGCCTGCAGCGTGGTCAGCAGGATCTGCCGGTCGCGCTCGGGCGCGTAGGCGACAGCCGGCCGTCCGGCGAGCTCCCAGAGCCGTTCGAGGATCAGGAAGGTCGGGAAGATCCGCTCCCCACTCAGCGTCAGCACCGGCACCTGCCCCAGCGGGTTCTGCTCGAACCAATTCTCCGGCAGCGGAAAGCCCAACTCGACCTCGGCGACCGGCAGCGACCACTCGCGCACCAGCACGCGGCCCATGCGCGCAAAGGGCGATCCGGAGAGGAAATGGAGCGTGTCGGCCACGCCCCTACTCCGACGCCTTCCAGGACTCCACGATCTCCGGGATCTCGTCGCTGCGGAGGTGCGGCAGAGCGGGATCGGGATCGAACCAGGGGAGCTGGCTTTCCACGCCCTGATGGCGGATCGGCTGCACGCGCTCGGGCTGGTCGAGGCAGCCGACCGAGAGGTTGATCCACTCGGGATGCTCGCCATGCAGCGGTCGCCACAGCAGGCGCGAGCCGCAGGTGCCGCAGAAGCCGCGCTCGGCGAAGGGCGAGGACCGGTAGAAGGTCGGCTCGCCCTTGGTGAACCGGAGGGTCCCCTCCTCCACGAAAGCGCCGACGTCCGCGGGCGCGCCGTTCGAGCGCTGGCACATGCGGCAGTGGCAGTAGTAGGCGCTCTTCAGGAAGGCACGCGCCTCATAGCGGACCTTGCCGCAGAGGCAGCCGCCGGTGACTAGTTCGCTCTGCTCTATCTCTGCCATGGTCCTTCTCCGTTGCGCTCGGGCCGCGACGCTAGCACCGAGCCCTGCCCTTTCGGAACGACAGCTTTCCCTTGGCGCGGGTTGTGCCTCTGCGCCGCGGCTGCACATAAGGGCGCCATGGCGACGGTCGAGTCACAGGCTGAGGGGCGTGGACGGGCGGGCGAGGCCTACCTGTTCCTGACCTTCACCATGCTCTGCTGGGCCGGCAACGCCGTGGCCGGCCGCTTCGCCGTGGGCGAGATCTCGCCCATGGTGCTGGTGACCCTGCGCTGGCTGCTCGTCGTCCTGCTGCTGGCGCTCTTCGCGCGGCGGCAGATCGCGCGCGACTGGCAGGTGCTGCGGGCGCGCTGGCGCTTCGTCTTCGCCATGGGCGCCCTGGGGTTCACTGCCTTCAACGCCTTCTTCTACCAGGCCGCTCACACCACCACGGCGATCAACATCGGCATCCTGCAGGGTGCCATCCCGGTTTTCGTGCTGGCCGGCGCCTTCCTCTTCCAGCGCCAGCGGGTGACTGCGCTGCAGATCGCCGGCATGGCGGTGACCCTGGTCGGCGTCGTCCTGGTGGCGACCGGCGGCGAGCTGACCCACCTCTTCGAGCTGCAGTTCGTGCCGGGCGACCTGCTGATGGTGGGGGCCTGCGCGCTCTATGCCGGCTACACCATCGCGCTGAAGCGCAAGCCCGCGGTCTCCTTCCTCGGCTTCTTCTCCGGCGTTGCCCTCGCCGCCTTCCTCAGCAGCCTGCCGCTGCTCGGCCTGGAAGCCTGGACCGGCAGCCTGCAGTGGCCGACGGAGATCGGCTGGGCGGTCCTGGTCTATGCCGCGCTCTTCCCTTCTTTCGTCTCGCAGCTCTCCTTCATGCACGGCGTGCAGCTGATCGGCGCCGGACGCGCGGGCATCTTCATCAATCTCGTGCCGGTCTTCGGCTCGATCCTGGCGGTCGTGCTGCTGCACGAGCCCTTCCGGCTCTACCACCTGGCAGCCCTCGCCCTGGTGCTCGGCGGCATCGCGCTGGCCGAGCGCGGCAAGCCCGCCAGCTAGTCGCGCATCTCCGTCTTGCCGGTGCCCTCGTAGAGCACGGCGACCTGACGATCCATCGCCGCCTTGTGCGCGGCGCGCTCGGCCGGTCCGCCGTCGGTCTCGGGCACCCGCTCCCGGTCGAAGTAGCCGAAGTCGTCGCGCCCGCGCACCAGGATGGCGGCGTCCCTCAGCTTCACCTGCCGCACGTGCGTGGGTATGTAACGGATGGCGAGGCCGATGCGGCGGTCGTCGCTCTCGTTCGGCCGCGAGCCGTGCACCACCATGACGTGGTGCAGCGAAACCTCGCCGGGCTTCAGGATCGCGGCGACCGCGTCCTTGGGATCGACCTCGACTGCGATCTCCTGCCCGCGCGTCAGCAGGTTGTCCTTGTGAAAGGTGTCGCGGTGCGCGAGCTGCGTCTTGTGCGTGCCGGGCGCGAA
>DATEDK010000399.1:0-2335 GCA_035281685.1 Kiloniellales bacterium
GGGCGGCCGCGACCTGCGCCTCGACCTCGAGGAAGCTCTTCTGCGCCTCGACGATGGTGTCGCTGGAGCGGAGCTCGGGATAGTTCTCCGCCACGGCGAAGAGGCGGGTCATGCCGGCTTCCAGCTCCTTGGCAGCCTCGATGTGGCCCTTGACGGCGGCCGGATCGGTCTTCCGGTAGTCGCGCGCGACCTCGGCGCGCAGCTGGGTCAGACGCTCCATCAGCGACTTCTCGTGCGTCATGAACTTCTGCGCCAGCTTCAGCACGTTGGGCAGCAGGTCGAAGCGCTTCTGCAGGTGCACGTCGATCGAGGCGAGCGCCTCGCGCGCCTTGTTGCGCCGGCTGATCAGCGCGACGTACCAGCCGTAGACCAGCACGATCAGCGCGACGACGATGCCGATGACGACCCAGGTCATGGTCTCACCCCCGTTCTGGCGGCCCCCGCGGCGGCAAGTCTAGGGCCGGGCGCGAGTCCGGGCTAGTTAAGTTGGGCTAGTTGAGTTGGACCTGGCCGCGCTGGCGCAGGCCCCAGAGCGAATGCAGGGCCAAGGTGAGCAGGACGACGGCGCCGCCGACGAGCGCGGCAGGGGTGGGCTCCTCGCCCAGCGCCAGCCAGACCCAGAGGGGTCCCAGCACCGTCTCGAGCAGGATCAGGAGCGAGACCTCGGCCGCCGGCAGGTAGCGCGGGCCGGCGGAGATCAGGGCGAAGGCGAGCGGACCCACCAGCAGCGACATCAGGACAACCCAGAGCCACTGCAGCGCATCCAACGAGAGCACGGTGGCGACACCCTCGCCGGTGATCCAGACCAGCGGCAGCGCAAGAAGCGCGGAGAAGAGGCCGCTCACGCCCACCGCCGGCGTCATGTCGTTGTCGCCGGCGCGGCGCAGCACGACGAAGAAGTAGGCGAAGCAGAGCGAGCAGGCGATCGCCGCCAAGTCGCCCCAGAAGCGGGTCTCGCCCAGGCTGTCGCCGACCACGATGGCGATGCCGGCGAAACCGCCGAGCATCGCCAGCGCGGTGGCGCGGGTCACCTTCTCCCGCAGCAGCAGCCAGCTGAGCAGCGCGGCGAACAGAGGCTCGACCGCGATCGCGATCAGCACGTTGGCGACATGCGTCAGGTCGAGCGCGACGACGAACAGCAGGTTGCCGAAGCCGCTCAGGGCCGCACCCACGAATACCGCTGCGGGGATGGAGCGCAGCGCCCTGCGAAGCTGGCCGCGATGCATGACCCAGGCCGCGAGCAGGAGGCTGAGGCCGAGGCCCAGCCCGCGCAGCGCCGCCAGGGTGTAGGGCTCGCACTCGGCCAGGCGCACCAGCAGCGTGTCGGGCGTCAGGATCAGCACGCCGCTCGCGGTGATGATGAGGCCCTTGCGCCGGTCGATGGGATGACCTTCCTGCACGGCTCAAGCCTTAGAGGGCGAGCGACGCAAAGTCATGAGCGCGTGCGCGGCGACCGAGGCCAGGATCAGGGCGCCGCCGATCAGCGTGGCCCGCGGCGGCTCCTCGCCCAGGGCCCACCAGACCCAGAGCGGCCCCAGCACCACCTCGAGCAGCACCAGCAGCGCGACCTCCGCCGCCGGCAGGTAGCGCGCCCCGGCAGCGGTCATGGCCATCGCGAAGGGGATCAGCAGCACGCAGTTGCCGACGGTCCAGGCGAGGTTCTCCCACCCGAGCGCCGCAAAGCCGGCCCAGCCGACGTCCGTCACCCAGAGCAGGACGACGGCGATGGAGGCGCTGAGCAGCCCGCTCATCGCCACCGCCGGCAGCATGTCGCTGGCCGCCTGGCGTCGCAGGATCACGTAGTAGCCGGCGCTGACGATGGTCGCAGCGAGTGCAGCGCCGTCGCCGATCAGCGAAGGCGTGCCGAGGCTGGCCTCGGCGACGATGCCGATGCCGATGGCCGTGCCCAGCATGGAGAAGAGCGTGGTCCGCGCGATCCGCTCACCCAGCGTGATCCAGGCAAGCACGCCGGTCATCATGGGTTGTGCCGCGATATAGACCAGGATGTTGGCGACGCTGGTGTAGGCGAAGGCGTAGATGAAGAGGAGGCCGCCCACACCGTTCATCAGGGCGGCGCAGAACCCGGCCCGCCCGAGGCCGGCGAGAAGCGGCCGGCCGCTCCCGCGGCGACGCCGGGCCAGCCGCAGCAGCAGCACGCCCGACACGATCAGCCCGCGCAGGAAGGCGTAGGTGAAGCTTTCGACCGCGGCGAGGCGGATCAGCAGCGAGTCCGGGGTGTAGGCGAGGACACCGACGCTAGTGATCGCGAGGCCCCTGCGCCGGTCGATGGCAGGCTTCGCGATCATCGTGGGGCCGGACGGCGAAGGCTGAAGAG
>DATEDK010000400.1:0-2788 GCA_035281685.1 Kiloniellales bacterium
GTGCGCCAGGCCTCGTCGGCCTTTCTTTTGATGCGCGCGCGCATCCAGCGGCAGATCGAGCAGCGCACCACCATGCTCGCCGGCGTCAGCCACGACCTGCGCACGCCCTTGACGCGCATGAAGCTGGAGCTGGCGCTGATGCCGCCCGGCGCGGCGCGCGACAGCCTCACCACCGACGTGGCCGAGATGGAGCACATGATCGACGGCTACCTCGCCTTCGCGCGCGGCGAAGGCCTGGAGCAGGCGGTCCCGACCGACCTCGGCCAGCTGGTCACCCAGGCGGTGGAGCAGGCCCAGCGCGGCGACCGCCCGGTGCACCTGACGCTGGGCGCGGTGCCCGCGGTGACGCTGCGGCCGGCGGCCTTGAAGCGCGCACTCGCCAATCTGATCGAGAACGGCCTGCGCCACGGCAAGACGGTCTGGGTCACGTTGGTGCGCGAGTACGGCCGCGTCGAGATAATCGTCGACGACGACGGCCCCGGCGTGCCGGAAGCAGAGCGGGAGGCGGTGTTCCGGCCCTTCTTCCGCCTGGAAGCGGCGCGCGACCCCAATCGCGGCGGCGCCGGGCTCGGCCTCACCATCGCGCGAGACATCGCGCGCGGCCATGGCGGCGACCTCACGCTGGAGACCGCGCCGCAGGGCGGGCTACGGGCACGGTTGAAGCTGCCGCTCTGACCACCTGGCGGAACGCTTGCGCGCAACTCCGCGTTGCTTGTCGCATAGGCGACACTTCGGCAGGAGCGAAACAATGCCCCGTGGCGACAAGTCCTCCTATAGCAGCAAGCAGAAACGGCAGGCCGAGCACATCGAGAAAGGCTACAAAAGGCGTGGCGTCAGCAGCAGCGAAGCCGAGCGGCGGGCCTGGGCGACGGTGAACAAGGAGACCGGCGGCGGCAAGAAGAGCGGCTCCGGTCGCGGCAAGAAGACGAACCGGTCGGCCTCGCGCCGCGGCGGCAAGAAGGCGGCAGCCTCGCGCCGCAAATCCAGCGGCCGGAAGACCAGCAGCCGGAAGTCCACCCGCAGGAAGACCGCGACGCGGAAGACCTCGCGCCGGAAGGCCAGTTGAGCCATGCCGACCTGCGATCACTGCGGCAACAGCTACGACAAGGCCTTCACCGTCAGCCGCGGCGGTGAGACTTGGACCTTCGATTCCTTCGAATGCGCGATCGCGGTCGTGGCACCACGCTGCGCGCACTGCGACTGCAGCATCATCGGCCACGGCGTCGAGCAGGACGGCACGATCTACTGCTGCGCGCACTGTGCCAGGGAATCCGGCGCAACCAAGGTGAAGGACCGCGCCTAGGATCGAGCGAGAGCGATCCGGACCGGCACGCCGCGTTGCACCGAATTGCCGATCGTGCTGTCCCGCTCGGCCTCCCGCAGCAGTGTGGCCGTTTGCATCTCGTTCAGCGGCCCCTGGATCGCCACCTGCACCTCGGCGGCTTCGACCAGCAGGGGCTCACCGCTCAGCCGCAGCGTCGCCGTCACGGCCAGGCTGTCGATCCGCCAGCCTCTCGTGTGGGCGATGTAGCGCAGGTCGTTGCAGAGGCAGCCGCCGATCGCCAGCGCCAGCATCTCTCCGCCGCTGAAGCCGAGTCCCCGTCCGCCCGCCTTCCCCGCCGGCCGGTCGACCACGATGGAATGCGTCCCGGCCCACCCCACCGCCGCTTCGGTGTCCGGCAAGCTGCGCAGCTCGACGGTCACCTCCGGCACGGGTCTACTTCACCGTGATGCAGGTGCACTTCGCGAGCGTCGCCACCTTGTGCGAGACGGAGCCCAGCAGCAGGCCCTCGATGTCACCGAGCCCGCGCGAGCCCATCACGATGGTGTCGGCCTCGATCTCCTCGGCCACCTGCACGATGGTGCGCGCCGGCTGGCCCGTGCGGATCAGCGTCTCCACCTTGTTGATGCCGGCCTTCGTCGCGGTCTGCCTCGCCTGGCGCATGATCGACTGCGCGTGCTCGTCCAGAACGTACTGCGGCTCGCCGGCGAGCTGCTCGACCTGCAGATAGCGGCGCACCTCGTCCGTCACCTTGATCTCCTTGGTGACGGTCAGGAAGCTGAGGCTCGCTCCGAAGCGCGAGGCCAAAGCCGCAGCATGGTTGGCGGCGCGCAATGAATGCTCCGATCCATCCATGGCGCACAGGAGCCGTTGAAACATGGGCCCTCCCCCTTCGCCTAGGTCTTCTTGCGACCCTTCTTGCGTCCGCCCTCCGCGGCCAGATCGACCAGCGTAGCATAGGCGGCGGCCAGACCCATGGCCTCGCCGCCGGCCGGCCGGCCCGGCTCGGCCGAGACGCGCCAGGCCATCAGGTCGATGTGCGCCCAGGATACCGACTTCGGCACGAAGCGCTCGAGGAAGAGCGCCGCCGTGATCGAGCCGCCGAAGCCGCCCTCGGCGGAGTTGTTGACGTCGGCGACCGGCGAGTCGATCAGCCGGTTGTAGCTCTGCCAGAGCGGCAGGCGCCACAGCGGGTCGCGCTCCTTGCGCGACGCGCCGAGCAGGCGCTCGGCCAGGCTGTCGTCGTTGCTGAAGAGCGCCGGCACCTCGGTGCCGAGCGCGACGCGCGCCGCGCCGGTCAGCGTGGCGAAGTCGATCATGGTCGCCGGTTCCCACTCGCCGGCCAGCGCCAGCGCATCCGCCAGGATCAACCGCCCCTCGGCGTCGGTGTTGCCGATCTCGACGGTCAGGCCCCTGCGCGAGGTGATGACGTCGAGCGGCTTGAAGGCGTTGCCGGAGACGAGGTTGTCCACTGCAGGCACCAGCACGCGCAGGCGCAAGGGCAGC
>DATEDK010000401.1:0-4456 GCA_035281685.1 Kiloniellales bacterium
CGGCGAGCGGGAAACCGACGATCCAGTAGCCGAAGCAGGTGATGTAGGTCGGCACGCGCGTGTCCTTGAGACCGCGCAAGACGCCGAGCGAGGCGACCTGCAGACCGTCGAACATCTGGAAGGCAGCGGTGATCGCCAGGAAGGTTCCGGCCATGGCCAGCACAGCGGCGCTTTCGGCCAGGCTGAGATCGAGGAACTGCCGCACCAGGAGCGTCGGCAGCAGCAGGAAGATGAAGCCCGCTACCAGCGCGCAGCCCAGCGTCACCGAGAGCGCCACCAGGGCGGCCCGCCGTGCTTGCGGCGGGTCGTTGCGACCGACAGCGAGACCGACGCGGACGGTCGCCGCCTGCGAGACGCCGAGCGGCACCATGAAGGCCATGGCGGCCAGCTGCATGACGACGGCGTGCGCGGCCTGGACATCGGTCGAGATCAGACCCTGCACGTAGAGCACGGCCAGAAACAGCGTGGTCTCGAACAGCATGGCGAGGCCCATCGGCACGCCGATGCGGAACACCTCTCGGAACTGCGGCCAGTTGAGCCGGAAGAGCTCGCCCGGAACGTTGAGTCGCCGCAGCCGTTTGTCCGCGAGCGCAAAGCCCAGGAGCCCGAGCAGCAGCACCCAGCCTACCAGCGCCGCCGTGAAGCCGGCGCCGAACACGCCCCAGTAGGGCAGCCCGAGCTTGCCGAAGATCAACGCGTAGCCCAGCGCAAAATTGAGCGCGATGGCGACGATCATGACGTAGAGCGCCGGCCGCGGGCGATCCATCGCGCCCATGTAGTTGCGCACCACGAAGAACCAGAGCCAGCCGGGGAGGCCAAGCGCCATCGGCCGGGTGAACTCGGCGGCGGCCGTGGCGACCGCGGGATCCTGTCCGGCAGCGCGCAGGATGCCGCCACTGAACCAGAGCAGCACCGCGCCCGGCACAGCGATCAGGCCGGTGGCCCAGAGCCCCTGGCAGAAGGCGCCGCGCACCTGGCGCATGTCATGGGCACCGCGCGCCTGCGCCACCATCGGCGCCACGGCGATCGCCAGGCCGAGCGCGAAGAGGAAGACGGAGAGGAAGACCTGCAGGCCGAGGGCACTGCCGGCGAGCTCGGTGGCGCCGAGCCGGCCACACATGACGAGCAGCGTGGCATTGATCGAGATCTGTGCCAGCTGCATGAGAGCGAAGGGCCAGGCGAGGCTCAGCGAGGCCGCGAGCTCGTCGCGCCAGGGGCGCTCGCGGTCTGCGCGCGTCCTTGCTGCGCTCGGGGTGGTCTTGCCGGCCATCGCTCGGGGCCTACGCGGAACCCAGGGCGGCGGAGCGTGCCGGCTGCCCGGAGAGCTGCCTGAGCTGCCCACGCAAGCGCACGACCAGCATCAAGGCCGCCGCCACAAGGCCGCCCGCAAGGCCCAGCCAGATGCCGACGCCGTTCAGGCCCCAGTGGAAGCCCAGCAGCAGCGACAGCGGCACGCCGACCAGCCAGTAGCCGACCGCCGCGATCAGCATGGGGACGCGTGTGTCCTTGAGACCGCGCAGGGAGCCCATGGCGATGACCTGGCCGCCGTCGGCCAGCTGGAACAGCGCCGCGACCGCGAGGAAGGAAGCGCCAGCCGCGATCACCGCCGGGGTTTCCGGCTCGTCGGAGTCGAGGAAGGCGCCGATCAGCGTTTCCGGAATCGCCAAAAGGATCGCCGCGGTCAGCAGCGTGCAGGCGACGCCCATCCAGAGGGACACCTTCGCGGCGATGGCGGCGCCCGCGGGGTCGCCGCGGCCGACGGCCAGGCCGACGCGCACGGTGGCCGCCTGGGAAATGCCGAGCGGCACCATGAACGCAACGGCGACCGGCTGCACCGCCACCTGGTGCGCCGCCTGGGCCACGGTGGAGATCAGCCCCTGCAGAAAGAGCGCCACCAGGAACAGCGTGGTCTCGAAGAGGAGCGCCAAGCCGATCGGCGTGCCGATGCGGAAGATCTCGCGGAAGAGATGCCAGTCCGGCACCCAGAGCCGCCCGAGCACGGCAAAGCGCCGGAGCTGCCGATCACGCTCGATGAACAGCAGCAGGGCCAGCGGCAGGAAGAGGTCCACGATCGCCGCGGCCACGCCCGCACCCGTCACGCCCCACTCCGGCAGGCCGAGCTTGCCGAAGACCAGGCCGTAGCCCAGCACGGCGTTCAGCACGATGGCGGCCAGCATGACGTAAAGCGCCGGTCGTGGCTTGCCCATCGCCGCCATGAAGTTGCGCAGCACGAAGAACCAGAGCCAGGGCGCCAGGCCGACGGAGACCGGCCGGGCGAAGTCCTCGGCCTGCTCGGCCACGACGGGGTCCTGTCCGCAGGCGATGAGGATCGGCCGCACGCACCACAGGATCGCCACGCCCGGCACGGCGATGATCGTGGTGGCCCAGAGGCCCTGGCGCACCGAGCGTCGGATCGTGCGGTACTCGCGCGCGCCGCGCGCCTGCGCCACCAGTGGGGCGACCGCAATGGCGAGGCCGAGCGAGAAGAGGAAAACGGCATGGAAAACCTGCGAGCCCAGGCCGGCGCCCGCCAGCTCGGTCGCGCCCAGGTGGCCCACCAGCACGACCTCTGTCAGGTTGATCGACATCTGCGCCAGCTGCATGAGGACGAGCGGCCAGGCGAGGTGCAGTGTCGCCGCCAACTCGTCGCGCCAGCGAGAGGTCGGCGGAGCGTAGGACACGGAGGTGGTCTCAGCGCCGGTCATGGGGGGCGGACTATGCCCAGGCCCCCGCCCGGGTGCTAGTCTGGCGCATGACCGAGCGTTTCCTGGCCGCCTGCATCCAGAATTCGGCCGAGGTGGAGCTGGAGCCGAGTCTCGACGTCGCCGAGGACCTGACGCGCGCGGCGGCGGCCACCGGCGCCAAGCTGATCCTACTGCCGGAGTACTTCGCTTCCCTCGACGTGATCGGCGATCTTCTGGTCTCGCGCGCGCGGCCGGAGGCCGGCCATCCGGCGCTGCAGCGCTTCCAGCCGCTGGCGGCCGAGCTGAGCGTCTGGCTGCTGCTCGGCTCGCTCGGCATCGAGAGCCCGGGCAGCCCAAGCGCGGGCGGCAGCGGCCGCATGCTGAACCGCTCCTATCTGATTGACGCCAGGGGCGGAATCGCCGCCCGCTACGACAAGATCCATCTCTTCGACGTGCGCCTGCCGAACGGCGAGGACTACAGCGAGTCGAAGAGCGTGATGGCTGGCGATGCGGCCGTTCTGGCGCCCACGCCCTGGGGGCCGCTCGGTCTCACCATCTGCTACGACCTGCGCTTTCCGCAGCTCTACCACGCCCTGGCGCGCGCCGGCGCGCGCTACCTCGCGGTGCCGGCCGCCTTCACCAAGACGACCGGAGAGGCGCACTGGCACGCGCTGAACCGGGCGCGGGCCATCGAGACCGGCTCTTATGTCCTGGCGCCCTGCCAGACCGGCACGCACGCCGGCGGCCGCGCCAGCTACGGCCACTCGCTGATCGTCGATCCCTGGGGCAAGGTGCTGGCCGACGGCGGCACCGAGGTCGGCTTCATCACCGCCGAGCTCGATGCGCAGGAGGTGGTGCACGCGCGCATGCGCATCCCGGCCTTGCGCCACGCCCGGCACTTCGACCCGCCGGCACCGCTTGGGCTGCAGGAGGCAGGAGAATGAACCAGAGCGCCCGCCAGATCGTCTCCAAGGCATCGCTGCAGCTCCGGCCCTACGACCGCTACGGCAAGGTGATCGAGGGGCTGGAGTGGCACCCGGTCAGCGACAACAAGGAGACGGGCGAGGCGAGCTTCTTCCTGAAATTCGCGCCGGGCGCGGCGTCGCAGCCGCACGAGCACGTGCGGCGCGAGGAGTTCCTGGTGCTGGAGGGTTCGCTGGTGGAGCCGGACGGCACCGTGCTGCGGCCGGGCGACTTCGTCTCCTTCCCGCCCGGCAGCCGGCATCACAGCCACTCGCCCGACGGCTGCCTCCTCCTGGTGTTCCTGCGCGGCTACAACCGCCGCCTGGCGCCGGGCGAGCGCGAGGAAGACGCGGCCTAGGGCGAGCCCTCGCGCCAGTCCTTCACGCGGTACCAGAGCTCGAGCGGCGCCAGGAACCAGGACTGGCCGCTGAAGAAGGGCACGGCCGGGAAGGGCGTCTCCTCGAAGGGCGTGGCACCCGCCGGGTCGCCCAAGAGACGTAGCGCCACCTTGTGCCCGAGGTAGGGCGCCATGGCGACGCCGGAGCCGGAATAGCCCAGCGCGTACCAGCGGCCGTCGTGGCGGCCGAGATGCGGCAGACTGTCCCGGCTCATGCCGACGAGGCCGGACCAGGCATGGCTCAGCCCCACGCCCTCGAGTTCCGGAAAGAGATGCTCGAGCAGACGGCGCATGGTCGGTAGCGTGCGACGGGGATCGAGGTTGCGCAGCGCGGGGCGGGCGCCCAGCAGGATGCGCCGTCCGTCCGGCGAGGCGCGATAGTAGCAGTGCCGCGCGCGGGTCTCGACGATCA
>DATEDK010000402.1:0-3396 GCA_035281685.1 Kiloniellales bacterium
AGACCAAGAGGGAACCGAGCAAGATCAGCAGAACGCAGCAGGCAATCGGAACCACGCTGAATAGATCCAACCATCCTGCAGAGAGCAACTCGTGCAGCGCCCAAAAACCCCACACGAGTGCAAGGAGCCCGATGATTCCCTGAAGAGGTGAGAGGATTGCCATCGCGGCGCCGGCATCGCGCTGCCTCGCGGCAACTGTACCGGCGCAGCCGAATAACCCCGCGAGGAACATCAAGAGGACCGTAATCCAAAAGCCGGGCACTGAACCCGAGCCCTCCCCGCCTCGTGCACAGAGCACGACCTTAGTCGCCTGGCAAGAAAGCGGCCAGCGCCGAACCGATGCAGCAGCGCGCCCGCACGCTTCTCGTTGCGCTGCGGTGCTGCTCAGGCGGGCGGCCTCAGTGGTCGCGTTCGACCGGCTTCAGCGCGGCCTGCGCCGCGGCGAGCCGCGCGATCGGCACGCGATAGGGCGAACAGGAGACGTAGTCGAGCCCGGCGTGGTGGCAGAAGACCACCGAGGCCGGGTCGCCGCCGTGCTCGCCGCAGATCCCGACCTTGAGGCTCTCGCGTTGGGCACGGCCGCGCTCGGTGCCCAGCCGCACGAGCTGGCCCACGCCATCGGGATCGAGCGAGATGAAGGGATCCTGCTCGATCACGCCGCGGCCTTCGTAGGCCGGCAGGAAGCTGCCGGCGTCGTCGCGCGACAGGCCGAAGGTGGTCTGCGTCAGGTCGTTGGTGCCGAAGGAGAAGAACTCCGCGGTCTTCGCGATCTCGCCGGCGACCAGGCAGGCGCGCGGCAGCTCGATCATCGTGCCGACGAGATAGCCTACCTTCGTCCTCGTCTCTTCCTGCACCGCCGCGGCCGTACGGTCGACCAGCGCCTTCAGGAGCTCCAGCTCCTTCGCCCAGGCGACCAGCGGGATCATGATCTCCGGCTCGACGCTCTCGCCGGATCTCGCCACCTCGGCCGCGGCCTCGAAGATCGCGCGCGCCTGCATTTCGTAGATCTCGGGATAGGTGATGCCGAGCCGGCAGCCGCGATGCCCCAGCATGGGATTGGCCTCGGCCAGCTTGAGCGCGCGCGCCCGCACCTGCTCGAGCGTGGCGCCCGTCGCCTCGGCGACCTGGCGCATCTCCGCCTCCTCGTGCGGCAGGAACTCGTGCAGCGGCGGGTCGAGCAGGCGGATGGTCACCGGCAGCCCGCGCATGATCCGGAACAGCTCGACGAAGTCCTGCCGCTGCATCGGCAGGATCTTGGCCAGCGCCTTGCGCCGGCCCTCCTCGCTGTCGGCGAGGATCATCTCGCGCACCGCGACGATGCGCTCGGCATCGAAGAACATGTGCTCGGTGCGGCAGAGCCCGATGCCCTCGGCGCCGAACCTGACCGCCGTGCGCGCGTCGAGCGGCGTCTCGGCGTTGGTGCGCACGCGCAGGCGCCGCGCGCGATCGGCCCAGGCCATCAGCGTGGCGAAATGGCCGGAAAGCACCGGCTCCACCGTCGGCACGGCGCCCTCGAAGACCTCCCCGGTCGAGCCGTCGATGGTGACGACCGTCCCCGCCGGCAGCACGCGGTCGCGCGCCCTGAGCTCGCGCTTCTTGTAGTCGATGCGCAGCTCGCCGGCCCCGACCACGCAGGCACGTCCCATGCCGCGGGCCACCACGGCCGCGTGGCTGGTCATGCCGCCGCGCGTGGTCAGGATGCCCGCGGCGGCGTGCATGCCGTGGATGTCCTCGGGACTGGTCTCGATGCGGCAGAGGATCACCTTCTCGCCCGCGTGCGCCCGCTTCTCCGCCTCCTCGGCGGAGAAGACGATCCGGCCGGAGGCGGCACCGGGCGAGGCCGGCAGACCGCGCGACACCAGCTTGCGCGGTGCCTTGGGGTCGAGCGTCGGATGCAGGAGCTGGTTGAGCGCACCGGGGTCGATGCGCAGCACCGCCTCCTCCTCGCTGATGAGCCCCTCCTCCACCATCTCCACCGCGATGCGCAGCGCCGCGGCAGCGGTGCGCTTCCCGCCGCGCGTCTGCAGCATGTAGAGTTTGCCCTGCTCCACGGTGAACTCGATGTCCTGCATGTCGCGGTAGTGCCGCTCCAGGAGGCCGCGCACTTGCTTCAGCTGCCGAAAGACGTCCGGCATGACCTCTTCCATCGCCGGCAGCGTCGACTTGTTGGCCTGCTTGCCGGAGAGCGTCAGGTGCTGCGGCGTGCGGATGCCGGCGACCACGTCCTCGCCCTGCGCGTTCACCAGGAACTCGCCGTAGAAGGCATTCTCGCCGGTCGAAGGATCGCGGGTGAAGGCGACGCCGGTGGCGCAGTCCTCGCCGCGGTTGCCGAAGACCATGGCCTGCACGTTCACCGCCGTGCCCCAGTCGGCCGGGATCGCATGCAGCCTGCGGTAGGTGACCGCACGGTCGTTCATCCAGGAGCCGAAGACCGCGCCGATCGCCGCCCAGAGCTGCGCGCGCGGATCCTGCGGGAAGTCCTCGCCGGTCTCCTCGCGCACCTTGGCGAGGTAACGCTCGATCACCTGCTGCCAGTCCTCAGCCGTCAGCTCGGTGTCGAGATGCTTGCCCTTGTCCTCCTTGGCGAGCTCCAGGATCTCCTCGAAGTGGTAGTGCTTCAGTCCGAGCACGACGGAGGAGAACATCTGGATGAAGCGGCGGTAGGAGTCGTAGGCGAAGCGCGGATCGCCCGCGCTCTTCGCCAGGCCCGCGGCGGTCTCGTGGTTGAGGCCGAGGTTCAGGATCGTGTCCATCATGCCCGGCATCGAGGCGCGCGCGCCCGAGCGCACGGAGACGAGCAGCGGATTGCCGGCATCGCCGAAGCGGCGGCCGACCTGCCGCTCGACCTCGCCGAGCGCCCGCTCGACCTCCTCCTGCAGGCCGTTGGGATAGCACCGCTCGCTGGCGTAGTAGGCGGTGCAGACCTCGGTGGTGATGGTGAAGCCCGGCGGCACCGGCAACCCGATCGACGACATCTCGGCGAGGTTGGCGCCCTTGCCGCCGAGCAGCGCGCGCATGGCGGCGGAGCCTTCCGCCTTGCCCTCGCCGAACGAATAGACCCATTTCGTCATGGCGCGCCGCCTTCCGAACCGTCCTGGAGCGGGCATAGCGGTTCACATGCTGCGGTGCAAGATGACCGACCGAAGCCCCTCACCCTGTCCCTCTCCCCGCAAGCGGGGCGAGGGGACCCCTGGCCATCTGGTCCTCGGAAGTCCTTCCTTGCTCGCGACGTTGCCGTCTCCTCGCCCCGCGGAGACGCGGAGCGGGGAGAGAGACAGGGTGAGGGGCTCTTTGTCGGGGGGTCGTCCGTAGCTAGTCTCGCCGCCATGGATGCCTGGCAGGGGGAACTCCTCGGCTATCTGCAGCTCTACGGCCTCGATGCGCTCGGCCTGCTCC
>DATEDK010000403.1:0-3569 GCA_035281685.1 Kiloniellales bacterium
GTATCTCGCGCGCGTCGTGTTCGACGCGGAGGAGGACGGCCGGCGGGTCGCGTATCCGGATACCCTCGTCGGCACCGACAGCCACACGACGATGGTCAACGGCTTGGGCGTGCTCGGCTGGGGCGTCGGCGGCATCGAGGCCGAGGCGGCGATGCTGGGCCAGCCGGTCTCCATGCTGATCCCCGAGGTGATCGGCTTCCGCCTGACCGGCCGGTTGCGCGAAGGCGCAACCGCAACTGACTTGGTGCTGACCGTCACGCAGATGCTGCGCAAGAAGGGCGTGGTCGGGAAGTTCGTCGAGTTCTTCGGCACCGGCCTCGACAGCCTCTCGCTCGCCGACCGCGCCACCATCGCCAACATGGCGCCGGAGTACGGCGCCACCTGCGGCTTCTTCCCGATCGACCGGGAGACGCTGCGCTACCTCGACTTCACCGGCCGCGACAAGGACGTCGTCGCGCTGGTCGAGACCTACGCCAAGGAACAGGGGCTCTGGCGCGACGCCAAGACGCCCGACCCGCTATTCACCGACACGCTCGAGCTCGAGCTCGGCACGGTCGAGCCCTCGCTCGCCGGCCCGCGCCGGCCGCAGGACCGCGTGCCGCTCTCCGCCATGAAGGAAAGCGCGCGCCTCTGCCTGGTCGAGGGCAAGGTCGATCCCGCGGCCAAGCGCGTCGCGATCGAAGGCGCCAATCACGGCCTCGGGCACGGCGACGTGGTGATCGCCGCGATCACGTCCTGCACCAATACCTCCAATCCCTCGGTGCTGGTGGCGGCCGGCATGGTCGCGCGCAAGGCGCGTCAGCGCGGGCTGACCGTGAAGCCCTGGGTGAAGACCTCGCTGGCGCCGGGCTCGCAGGTGGTGACCGACTACCTGCAGGCGGCAGGCCTGATGGCCGATCTCGACGCGCTCGGCTTCGGCCTCGTCGGTTACGGCTGCACCACCTGCATCGGCAACTCCGGCCCGCTGCCCGACCCGATCGCCAAGGCGATCGACGACAACGGGCTGCATGTGGCCGCCGTGCTCTCCGGCAACCGCAACTTCGAGGGCCGCGTGCACCCGCAGGTGCGGCTGAACTACCTCGCCTCGCCGCCGCTGGTGGTGGCCTATGCGCTGGCCGGCTCGACGCTGGTCGACCTGACGACCGAGCCGCTGGGCCAGGATGAGAAGGGCAACGACATCCACCTGCGCGACGTCTGGCCCACGAACAAGGAAGTGCGCGAGATGATCGACCGCGTGCTGACGCCCGAGATGTTCCGCAAGCGCTATGCCAACGTCTTCGAAGGGCCGGCGCAGTGGCAGGCGGTGAAGGTCACCGGCGGCAAAACCTACGCCTGGGATCCGCAATCGACCTACGTCGCCTATCCGCCGTTCTTCGACGGCATGAGCAAGGAGCCGGGCGCGTTGGCCGAGGTGCACGGCGCGCGCGCGCTCGCGATCCTCGGCGACTCGATCACCACCGACCACATCTCGCCCGCCGGCTCGATCAAGAAGGACAGCCCGGCCGGGCGCTACCTGATCGAGCACGGCGTGCAGCCGATCGATTTCAACTCCTATGGCGCGCGGCGCGGCAACCACGAAGTGATGATGCGCGGCACCTTCGCCAACATCCGCATCAGGAACGAGATGGCACCGGGCACCGAGGGCGGCGTCACCAAGCACCAGCCCTCGGGCGAGATGCTGGCGATCTACGACGCCGCCATGCGCTACCAGCAGGACGGCGTGCCGCTGATGATCTTCGCCGGCAAGGAGTACGGCACGGGCTCGTCGCGCGACTGGGCGGCAAAGGGCACCAAGCTGCTCGGCGTGAAGGCCGTGGTTGCCGAGTCCTTCGAACGCATCCATCGCTCGAACCTCGTCGGCATGGGCGTGCTCCCGCTGCAGTTCCTGCACGGCCAGGATCGCAAGACCCTGGGGCTCGATGGCAGCGAGACCTTCGACCTCACCGGCATCGCGGGTGAGATCAAGCCGCGCATGGCGGTGCAGCTCCTGATCCGGCGCGCCAACGGTGTAGTCGACACGGCCGCTCTGCTCTGCCGGATCGATACCGCCGACGAGTTGGATTACTACCGACACGGGGGAATCCTGTCCTACGTCTTGCGTAACCTGCGGGCAGCCTAGCGGCGGTCCGATCAGCTATCCTCCGCGCCGGCGGGAGCGGCGCGGGGGGAGGTTTTGGCGGCAGGCGCGCAGCCGGCGTGGTGGGCGAGGCGGCCGTGGCTTGCGGCCGCGCTGCTCTATCTGCCGATGGCGGCGATCTACGCCGCCCACGCCCTTTCGAGCTACGGCGGCTTGGTGCCGACCGGCTTCCTGCAGTACGACCAGCTCAGCTACATGGCCATGGCGCGGGAGTACTTCGACCCCGTGCCGGACGGCAATGCCTGGCTGACCTACGGCCTGCCGTTCAGCGCCGACTACGCAACGCCCGAGGTCTACTTCCAGCCGCACACCCTGCTGCTCGGCCTGCTGCTCGAGCTCAGCGGTGCGCAACCGGGCTGGGTCTACTTTCTCTTCGGCGTGGTTGCCGGGCTCATCTTCCTGCGTCTCGCCGTCGCGCTCTATTGCCGCTGCCTGGACCAGCGCCGGGACAGCTCCGGCCTCGGGCTCCTGCTCTTCGCCTGGGGCGGCGGCCTCTTCGCCGTGGCCGGCCTTGCCACCATGGTGGCGGAGAACCAGTGGTCGCCGCAGGTCCTCTTCACGCACAGCGAGCGCTACGACACCTGGTTCCTCAATCTCGGCCGCAATCTCTACTACAGCGTTGAGGCCTACTATCACTGCCTGACGCTGGGCCTGCTCGTCGCGCTGATCGACCGGCGCTTCGGCTTGGCGCTGCTGCTGCTGGCCGTGCTTTCGGCGAGCCACCCCTTCACCGGCCTGCAGTTTCTGCTGGCGATCGCGACCTGGTCGCTGGCGGAGCGCCTGCTGCTGCGCCAGCCATCGCCACTGCCCTGGTGGCTTCCGCTCGGCTGCGCGGCGCTCCTGGCGCTGCACCTCGGCTACTACATGGTGCTGCTACCGCGGCTTTCGGCGGAGCACGCCTGGATCGCGGAGAACTGGTCGCGCGACTGGTCCTTCGAACCGACCGGCCTGCTGCTGGCCTATGGGCTCGTGGGCGCGCTCGCTGCCGTGAGCCTTGTCCGCGACGCCCTGGGCCAGCCGCGTCGTCGGCTTCTTCTCGTGCTCGCGCTGGTCTCGCTGGCGCTCGCCAACCACGACCTCCTGCTGACCCCTCGCCAGCCGCTGCATTTCACCCGCGGCTACATCTGGATCCCGCTGTTCCTGCTCGGCCTGCCGGCCCTGCTGCGTCTCCTTGGCTGGCTTTCGCGCGTGAACATGCGCTGGGTGCTGGGCCTCGCCCTCGTCCTGCTGCTGGACAACGCGACCTGGATCGCCTGGCAGACGCGCAACAACCTGGTTCAGGCGAGCCTGAGCACTCTGCTGCAGTCCTCGGAGGTCAGGCTCCTGGAGCGCCTGTCGCGTCCCGACCTCGCGGGAGCGCTGCTGGTCACCGCGGAGCCGCAGCTCGGCTATCTCGCCACGGTCTTCACGCCGCTCCGCAGCTGGAGCTCGC
>DATEDK010000404.1:0-2471 GCA_035281685.1 Kiloniellales bacterium
GTCGGCAGCCAGCAGTCCTGCTCGCCGCCGGTGACGTCGAGGTCGAGCGCCTCGCGCACCTGCCGCGTCTGCTCGAGCTCCCAGTACGGGCACGGCTCCTCGTAGTGGCTGATGCCCCAGTCCTGCAGCAGCCGGCCGACCTCGATGCCGCGGGCGGGCGAGAAGGCGCTGTTGGCGTCGACCAGCAGCGACGCCCCGGGTCCGAGCGCCTTGCGGATCGCCGGCACGATGGCCTCGGTGCGGCCGGGCCACTCGTCGACGTCGTGGCCATACTCGGCGCCGACGCGGAACTTGAAGGCATCGAAGCCGAACTCGCCGCGCAGCCTGCGGAAGCGCTCGGCCTCCTCTTCCGGCGTGATGTCGCGTCGCATCGATGACGCATAGGCACGCAAGGTACCCGGCGTGCCGCCCAGCAGCGCGCAGACCGGCAGGCCGGCGCGCTTGCCCGCCAAGTCCCAGAGCGCGGTGTCCAGCCCGCCGACCGCGCGCTTCAGGTAGCTGCCGGGAAACTTGTGCTCCTTCTCGAAGACCCGGTTGCCCAGCGCCATCAGCGTGGGCGCGTCGACGGTCGAGATATCGACGCCCAGCACGTAGGGCGCGACCTGACGATGGAAGACCAGCGCCGTGATGTCGCTCTGATAGGTCGAGAGCTGGCCCCAGCCCTGCGATCCGTCGTCCGCCGTCACGCGCACGAAGGCGATGAACCGCGTGGCGAAGGTCTCCAGCCGGCGGAGCTGCATCGGCGAGACTTCCTGAGGGTGCTGCGTCAGAAGGTGATGACGTTGCGGAGCGCCGTGCCCTTCTTCACGCCGGCCATGGCCTCGTTGATCTGCGGGAGCTGGAAGCGGCCGGAGATCAGCTCGTCGAGCTTCAGCTTCTTCTGCTCCCAGAGCGAGACCAGGTGCGGGATGTCGGCGCGGATGCGCGAGCCGCCCATCTTCGAGCCGAGAATGCGCTGGTTGTCCGAGGCGATGACGCCGACGTCGACCGAGGAGAGGACGCCGTTCGCCGGGATGCCGACGAAGACGATCGCACCCGATTTCGCCGCCATGCCGTAGGCCTGGTCGAAGGCCGCCTTGGCGCCGACCGAGACGAAGACGTAGTCGACGCCGCGCCCGTTCGTCAGCTTGCGCACCTCGGCCGCCGCGTCGCCCTTGTCGCTGCGCAGGCCATCGGTGGCGCCGAACCGCTTGGCCACCTCGAGCTTGGCGTCGATCACGTCGATGGCGATGACCTGGCGGGCGCCGACGATGGCCGCCCCCTGGATCGCGTTGAGGCCGACGCCGCCGCAGCCGATGACCGCGACGCTGGCGCCGGGGCGCACCCGGGCGGTGTTGGCCACCGCACCGAAGCCGGTGATGACGCCGCAGGCGAGCAGCGAGGCGGAGTCGAGCGGCAGATGCTTCGGCACCGCCACGGCCTGGGTCGCCACCACGGTGACGCGCTCGGCGAAGGCGGCGGTCTTCAGGCCCTGCACCAGCGGCTCGCCGTCGCGCGTCTTCAAGGGCGACTTGGCATCCATCGGGAATGTCGTCTCGCAGGTGACCGGATTGCCCTCGGCGCAGGCCGGGCAGTTGCCGCAGGCGCGGATCAGGGTGACGACGACGTGGTCGCCCTTCTCGAAGCCCATGACGCCGGGACCGATGCCGACGACTTTTCCGGACGCCTCGTGGCCGTAGACGGCCGGCAGCTGGCCGCCCCAGCCGCCCTCGGCGTAGAGAATGTCGCTGTGGCAGATCGCACAGGCGGCGATCTCCACCTCGATCTCGCCCGGGCCGGGACCCGCGAGCGTGGCTTCCTCGATGGTGAGCGGCTTGCCGAACGCGCGGCAGACGGCGACCTGCATGGTGACTCCTGCTGGGCTCCAAGGGGTTTGCGCCGGCGGACTGCGGCGCCGGGCGGGGAGAATCCGTTCCCCGCTGCGCCAAGGCAAGCGAAGGTTTATGGTCGCCAGACCTAAGTCCGCTTGGGTCTAGCCATGGCTTACAGCTTGCCTCCCCTGAACTGGCTGCGTGCCTTCGAGGCCAGCGCGCGCCACCTGTCGTTCACGGCCGCCGCCCGCGAGCTCAACCTGACCTCGACCGCGGTCAGCCATCAGGTCCGCTCGCTGGAGCAGGAGCTGGGCTATCCGCTGTTCGAGCGGCTGGCGCGGAGCCTGCGCCTGACCGAGATGGGCGCTGCCTATGTCCCGGACGTGCGGCGCGCCTTCGAGGACCTCTCCGCCACCACGGCGCAGCTCTTCGGCCAGGCGGGAGCCACGCGGCTGACGGTCAGGGCGCCAGTCTCCTTCGTGATGCTCTGGCTGGCGCCGCGGCTCGTCCGCTTCCAGGCGCGCCATCCGAAAGTCGAGCTGCACCTCTTTTCGGTGATCTGGGCCGACGCCGTGCCGGACGAGGCGATCGACGTCGACATCCGCTTCGGCAGCGGCTCCTGGCCCGGTTACGAGGCCGAGGTGCTGCTGCGCGAGCACT
>DATEDK010000405.1:0-4867 GCA_035281685.1 Kiloniellales bacterium
CTTCTCCAGGCTGCGCATGAAGCGGGCATGCCGGTCCAGTAGGTGACCGCCGAGCTTCTCGGTGACGCTGATCGCCTGGGTCTGCAGGTAGTTGTCGGTCAGCACCAGGGCGGCGACCTCGTCGGTCATCTCGCGCAGCAGCTCGTCCCTCTGCGGCCGGGACAGCTTGCCCGAGCGCTCCACCTCGCCGAGCAGGATCTTGATGTTGACCTCGTGGTCGGAGCAGTCGACGCCGGCCGAGTTGTCGATCGAGTCGGTGTTGCAGCGTCCGCCGGCGAGCGAGAACTCGACGCGGCCGAGCTGCGTCACGCCGAGGTTGGCGCCCTCGCCCACGACGCGCGCGCGCACGTCCCTACCGTTGATGCGGACCGCGTCGTTGGCGCGATCGCCGACGTCGCCCTGGCTCTCCTCCGATGCCTTGACGTAGGTGCCGATGCCGCCGAACCAGAGCAGCTCGACCGGCGCCAGCAGCACGTGGCGGATCAGCTCGGAAGGCGTGAGGCTTTCCTCGCTCATGCCGAGGGCGCGGCGGATCTCGGGCGTGGTCTTGATCGCCTTCAGCTTGCGGTCGAAGACGCCGCCGCCCTTGGAGATCAGCGCCGGGTCGTAGTCCGCCCAGGAGGAGCGCGGCAGCTGGAACAGGCGGCGGCGCTCGGCCAGCGAGGCTGCCGGATCGGGATCGGGGTCGACGAAGACGTGCCGGTGGTCGAAGGCGGCGAGCAGCTTGATGTGCGGCGACAGCAGCATGCCGTTGCCGAAGACGTCGCCCGACATGTCGCCGACGCCGGCCACGGTGAAGTCCTGGGCCTGGATGTCCTTGCCGAGCTCGCGGAAGTGGCGCTTCACCGACTCCCAGGCGCCCTTGGCGGTGATGCCCATGGCCTTGTGGTCGTAGCCGGCCGAGCCGCCCGACGCGAAGGCATCGCCCAGCCAGAAGCCGTAGTCGGCCGAGACGCCGTTGGCGATGTCGGAGAAGGTGGCCGTTCCCTTGTCGGCGGCGACCACCAGATAGGGATCGTCGCCGTCGTGCCGCACCACGTGCTTCGGCGGCTCGATCTTCTTGCCGACCCGGTTGTCGGTCAGGTCGAGCAGGCCGCGCAGGAAGGTCTTGTAGCAGGCGACGCCCTCCGCCTGGATCACCTCGCGCGGCGCCGTGGGCGGCGGGGCATGTTTCAGCACGAAGCCGCCCTTGGAGCCGACCGGCACGATCACCGCATTCTTCACGTTCTGCGCCTTCACCAGGCCCAGGATCTCGGTGCGGAAGTCGTCGCGCCGGTCCGACCAGCGCAGGCCGCCGCGCGCGACCGGGCCGAAGCGCAGGTGCACGCCCTCGACGCGCGCCGAGTAGATGAAGATCTCGCGGTAGGGCCGCGGCAGCGGCAGCTCGTCGATCGCCTTGCTGTCGAGCTTGATCGACAGGTGCGCTTTCTCCTCGCCGGGCTGCTCCGGTCCGCGGCCGTCGGCCGGCTGGTAGAAGTTGGTGCGCAGGCTGGAGCGGATCAGGTTCAGGTAGCGCCGGAAGACGCGGTCCTCGTCGAGGTTCGCCACGCCCTCCAGCAGGTGCTTTGCCTCGGCTACCAGCTCGGCCTCGGTTTCCTCGCGGCCCTTGCCGCGCGCGGGATCGAAGCGCGCCTCGAAGAGCCGCACCAGGACGCAGGTGATCGCCGGGTTGTTCGCCAGCGTCTGCTCGATGGTTTCCTGCGTGAAGGGCGCCTTCGCCTGGCGCAGGTAGCGAGCATAGGCGCGCAGCACGATGATCTGCCGCGCCCCCAGACCGGCGCGCAGCACCAGCCGGTTCAGCCCGTCGTTCTCCATGCGGCCGGACCAGATGCGCGCGAAGACCTCGTGGAAGTCCTCGCGGATCGCGTCGAGCGAGAGCTCCTGCGCCTGGCGGAACTGCATGCCGAAGTCGTGCAGCCAGAAGTCGAGCCCCTCCTTCGGCAGGCGGATCGGATAAGGCACCTCGGAAACCACCTTGAGGCCCATGTTCTCCAGGACCGGCAGGATGTCGGAGAGTGCGATCGGCTGCTTCGGCACATAGAGCTTGAACCCTACCTGCAGCTCCGACGAGGCGTCCGGCTGGTAGAGCTGCATGGCGAGCGGCGCGCCCGCCATCACGCGCTCCACGCGCGCGATGTCGTCGACCGCATCGCTGGCGGTGAACTGTTCCTTGTAGGCGGCCGCGAAGGCGCCGGCGAAGCGCTTGGCCATTCCCAGGCCGCGCATCTCGCCGCGCGCCGCGGTCAGCGCCTGCTCGAGCTGGTCGCCCCAGGAGCGCGCCGCGTCGGCCAGCTTCTGCTCCAGGCGCTCGACGTCGACCTTCGGCACCTGCCCGGGCTTCGTCTCGACGGTCACGTGCAGGCGGGCCAGCGCGGCATCGCTCATCTGCACGTTGAAGACGCTGACCTCGCCGCCGTAGGCCTTGGCGATGTAACGCTGCAGCCGCAGGCGCAGTTTGGTGTCGAAGCGGTCGCGCGGCACGTACACGAAGGCGGAGATGAAGCGCTCGAAGGGATCGTGCCGCACGAAGAGCGCGACGCGCTTCCTCTCTTGCAGGTGCAGGATGCCGATGGCGGTGCGGTAGAGATCGTCTTCGGTGATCTGGAAGAGCTCGTCGCGCGGATAGGTCTCCAGGATGTGGATCAGCGCCTTGCCGTCGTGGCTCGCCGGCGAGAAGCCGGCGCGCTCCAGCGTCGCCTGCGCCTTCTGCCGCAGGATCGGAATCTCGCGCGGGCTCATCGAGTAGGCGACGGAGGTGAAGAGCCCGATCATGAGGCGCTCGCCCACCACCTCGCCCCGGGCGTTGAACGACTTGACCGCGATGGTGTCCATCAGCACCGGACGGTGCACCGTGGAGCGCCGGTTCGCCTTGGTGATGCGCAAGAGCTCCGGCCGGCGCACGAAGTCCTGCACGTCGGGCGGCAGCGTGCCGAGGCTGCGCAAGCCGTCGAAGACCGAGCGGTCCTCGTCGCGCAGGATGCCGAGCCCGCTGTCTGGCAGGATGCGGGAGACCGCCTTGCCGCCTCTGCCGCTGAACGAGTATTCGCGATAGCCGAGGAAGGTGAAGTTCTCGCCTTCCAGCCACTCGAGGAAGGCGAGCGCCTCCCTCACCTCCGCCTTGGCCAGCGGCGGCGGCTTCTGCTCCAGCTCGTCGATCAGGTCGCGGCAGCGCTGGCGCATGTGCCGCCAGTCGGTGACCGCGAGGCGCACGTCCTGCAGGACCGAGGCCAGCTCCTCGATCACCTTTCCGTGCCGGTCTTCCGGCACCTCGGCGACCCAGATCTGCATGATCGATTCGGCGATCGCGCCGTCATAGCGGTCGCCGGGCGGGGCGATGTCCTTCAGCCGCCCGGCCGCGTCGCGCTTGGAGGCGAAGATCGGATGGATCACCAGCCGGACCTCGAGCTCCTGGCGCTGCAGCTCGGCGGTGACCGAATCCACCAGGAACGACATGTCGTCGTTGACGATCTCGACGACCGAATGCGGCGAGTCCCAGCCGTCGCGCTGGGTCGTGGGATTGTAGATGCGGATCTTGGCCTTGCCGGGCTTGCGCTGCTCTGCGTAGTGGAAGAGCGCCTCGACCGCGCCGGCGAGATTTTCCGGTGCCTTGTGCCTGAGGTCGTCGGGCGGAACGTTGGCCAGCAGGTGGTGGGCGAAGCGCTTCAGCTTGGCGCCGTCGGCTTTCGGCTTGCCCCGCGTGACGGCCTTCTCGACCGCCTCGATCATCGGCAAGGCTTCGCTTTCGAGTTCCATCGACGATCCTCCCGCCCTGCCGGTTGGCCGCGGCTCTTTGGGCCAGGTCAGCCTAGCGCAAAGGACCTCATGATGGCGACGCGGCAGCTTGCAGTGCTCGCGTGACAGTCGTGCGGCCATCGCTAGGATGGTCGCCATGACGCGGCGCTCCTGGCTGATCCTTCTGCTCGCCTTCGGCCTTTCCGTCGGTCTGGCCTACGCGCTGCGCTTCGGGCTGGTGGAGAATCAGGACGTCGTGGCCGCCTGCGCCGAGAACCCGGCGCAGCTGCGTTGCGTGGTGCTCGAGACCGCGATCTTCACCTTCCATCACCTGCTGCTGGGCGGTCTCGCCCTGGCCGGCGCGCTGCTGGCGCTGGCGCTGCCGCGGCTCTGGACCTTCCTTTCGGCGCTGGTACCCGCCGCCTTCGCGCTCGTGCTCTACAACGTCGAGATGGGAGCGACCGCGGTCATGCTCTGCCTCCTCGCCACGGCCAGAGTCGCGCCGCGAAAAGCGCCAGCGTGACGCACCAGAGGATCGACTGGCCGTTCGAGAGCTTCTCGTTCGCCAGGATGATCGCCGCCGACAGTCCGAGCGCAGCGGCGATCGCGGTTTCGGCCTGCTCCGGTCCGCCGCCGCGTGGCAAGATCGCCAGCGCCGCCAGTGCGGGGGCCACGGCCGCCGTCATGAAATCGCGATAGCGCGGGTCGAAGACCAGGCCCAAGGCCCAGGGCAAGGTGAGCGCCAGGCTCAGCACCAACCCCAGCGCCAGGCTCCAGGCGAGCCAGCCCGCGGGCGCGGGTGCCGTGCCGGTGAGGCTGGCCAGCACCGGCCGTCTCTCGCCCTGCCGCAGCGCCAGCGCGCCCAGAAGCGGCAGCGCCAGCCCGAGGATCGCGGCCAGCACCGCGCGCACCCAGTCGGCGAGGTCCAGGCTGGTGAGCGCACCCTGCTCGAGCCACCAGGGCACGGCGAGGGCGGCGACCAGCGCGAGCGCTGAGCCGCGCCAGCTCCCGCAGATCGCCAGCACCGCAAGGCCCAGCAGCAGGCCGAGCGCGGCCTGCCAGGGCCAATAGGGATGGTCGCTGAGGCTGCCGCCCCAGGTGAATTTCGGCGCGAGGTCGCCGTCCAGCAGGCCCC
>DATEDK010000406.1:0-2773 GCA_035281685.1 Kiloniellales bacterium
CGCGTCCCAACCGCATGACTTCCGGTGCGATCGCTGGATGGCTCAGCGCAACTCCTGGATGCGGATGTGGTTGCCTGCCGGATCGCGGAAGGCGCAGTCTCGAACTCCGTACTCCTGTTCGATCGGCTCCTGGACGACCTCGGCTCCGCTGGCCTGCAGTTGCTCGAAGGTGGCGTCGAGGTCCCTTGTGGCCAGAAGGATCCAGCCGTACGTGCCCTTGGCCATCATCTCGGCGATGGTGCGGCGCTCCTCGTCGGTGATGCCGGGGTCGGCGCTGGGCGGCGCGAGAAGGATGGACGTGCCGGGCTGGTCAGCCGGGCCAACCGTGATCCAGCGCATCCTGCCGCTTCCAAAGTCGGTGCGGACCTCGAAGCCGAGGGTGTCGCGGTAGAAGGCCAAGGATGCCTCGGGGTCATCGTACGGGAGGAAGGTCGTGTGAATGGTGATGGCCATGGCGGTCACTCCATGCATGGTGATGTCCACGGCAATCATTCTTCGGTACGGCTCTGGGCCGGCGCTTCTCGATTCCTGATCGGTCTGGTCACCTGTTTCGCCACGCAGGACGGCATCCCCGCCGTCGCGCGCGCCGCCTGGCGGCGGTAGGCGCTCGGCGGCATGCCGACCAGCTCGGCGAAGCGCGAGCTGAAGGTGCCCAGCGAGGCGCAGCCGACCTCGAAGCAGACTTCGGTGACGCTGAGGTCGCCACGCCGCAGCAGCGCCATCGCGCGCTCGATGCGCCGTGTCATCAGATAGGAATACGGAGACTCGCCATAGGCGAGCCGGAACTGGCGGCTCAGGTGCCCGGCCGACATCTGCACGCCGCGGGCCAGCGCCTCGACGTCCAGCGGCTGGGCGTAGTCGCGATCCATCCGGTCGCGAACGCGGCGCAGCCGGGCGAGGTCATGCAGGTGCTGCGCTGCGGTGGGGCTGCTGGTCATCGGGATGATCCTGCCATGTCGCACCGGCTCGCTCAAGCCCAGGGGACGTGGTGCGTCCGGGTCGATGTTTTGTGGTGGCCGGGGCCTGCTCTGCGCGGGCGCAGTCCGGCGAGCGCCCGCCGTCAACGACAATCGGGGGCTATAGCAGTCCTCTCCCTCTCCAACGCCCATCTCGCCTTCGGTCATGTGCCGCTGCTCGACGGGGCCAATTTCGCCCTTGAAACCGGCGAGCGCGTCGGCCTGATCGGCCGCAACGGCACCGGCAAGTCCTCCTTGCTGAAGATCCTGGCCGGCATCGAGAAGCTCGACGACGGCCTCTTGCAGCTGCAGCAGGGCCTGACCACGGTCTATGTGCCGCAGGAGCCGGTGCTGCGGCCCGAGGCGACGATCTTCGAGGTGGTCAGCGAGGGCGTGGCCGAGGCCAAGGCCCTGCGCGAGCGCTATGAGCGCCATGACGAGCACGACGACCTGGCCTGGGTGCAGGAGCGCATCGAGCAGATCGGCGCCTGGAACTGGGAGCAGCGCGTCGACGAGACCCTGCACCGCCTGGGCCTGGACGGCGAGCGCATCGTCGGCGCCCTGTCCGGCGGTCTGAAGAAGCGCGTCGCGCTCGGCCGCGCCCTGGTGGCCCAGCCGGACGTGCTGCTGCTGGACGAGCCGACCAATCACCTGGACCTGGACGCGATCGCCTGGCTGGAAGGCCTGCTGAACGATTTCAAGGGTTCGCTGCTGCTGATCACCCACGACCGTGCCTTCCTGGACAACGTCGCGAACCGCATCGTCGAGCTGGACCGCGGCCAACTGCGCGGCTATCCCGGCAACTTCGCCGCCTTCCAGGCCGCCAAGCAGTACGAGCTGGAGAACGAGGCCCTGGCCAATGCCCGCTTCGACAAGCTGCTGGCGCAGGAGGAGGTGTGGATACGCAAGGGCGTCGAGGCGCGCCGCACCCGCAGCGTGGCGCGCATCCAGCGCCTGGAGGCGATGCGCCAGGCCCATGCGGCGCGGCGCGATGTGCAGGGCAAGGTCAAGCTGGACATCGACACCGGCGGCGCCAGCGGCAAGATCGTCGCCGAGCTGGAGAACGTCTCGAAGCGCTATGGGGACCGGGTGATCGTGCGCGACTTCAGCGCCACCATCCTGCGCGGCGACAAGGTCGGCCTGGTCGGCCCCAACGGCGCCGGCAAGACCACGCTCCTGAAACTGATCCTCGGCGAGCTGGCGCCCGACGGCGGCGAGGTGCGTCAGGGCTCGCGCATGAGCGTGGCCTATTTCGACCAGATGCGCGACACGCTGAGGCTCGACGCGACCCTGGCCGACACCATCAGCCCCGGCAGCGAATGGATCGAGATCGGCAACCAGCGCAAGCATGTGAAGAGCTATCTGGGCGACTTCCTGTTCTCGCCGGCGCGCGCCAATTCGCCGGTCTCCAGCCTGTCGGGCGGCGAGCGCAACCGTCTCCTGCTCGCGCGGCTTTTTGCACGTCCCGCCAATGTGCTGGTGCTGGACGAGCCGACCAACGACCTGGACATCGAGACCCTGGAGCTGCTGGAAGAGTTGCTGGCCGAGTACGACGGCACGGTCTTCCTGGTCAGCCACGACCGGCGCTTCCTCGACAACGTGGTCACCTCAACCATCGTCAGCGAGGGCGACGGCCGCTGGCGCGAGTACGAGGGCGGGGTGCAGGACTGGCTGATCCAGTCCAAGCGCGCCGCAGCGCTGCAGGCCAGGCAGGCCGCCGCGACGCCGGCCGCCCCGCCTGCGCCGGCACCGGCACCGGCGCCGGCGCCCGTGGTGGCCAGCACGAAGAAAAAACTCAGCTACAAGGAACAGCGCGA
>DATEDK010000407.1:0-3097 GCA_035281685.1 Kiloniellales bacterium
CAGCCGAGGCGTCGGCCTCGCCACCGAACTGGCCGGAGACGACCCAGGCGGTGGCCGCCAAGGTGATCAGGCCGGCAACGATCAGCGGAGACTTCATGGAATGCCCATCCCGTGAACTGTGCTACGCAGCAAAGTGCCTCCCGATCACCGCATCACCCGGCAACCAGCCGCGCGGGATCGGCAGGGGTGTTCTCGTCCAGGAGCCAGTCCTTGTTGTGCAGCAGGAAGCCGCGCAGGAAGCGGTAATAGCTACGCCCCAACTCGAAGACGAAGCGGTGACCGCGTTCACTGACCTCGTGCTCGCACTCCTCCATGTGAGCCAGCTTGGCGTCGATGTCTTCGATGCGCTGGTCGATCACCTTGGCCAGGTGCTCGCGCGGCATCAGCCGCGCCATGAAGAGCAGGAAGAGGAAGTCGGACTTCACCCGGTCGGGGCGCGGCGGTTGCAGCAAGGCCTCCTGCAGGCGTTCTCTGCCTTCCGGGGTCAGGCTGTAGACCTTCTTGTCCGGCCGGCGTTCTTGCGCCTGCTCGCTGCTGCTGACCAAGCCTTCCCGGGCCAGCCGGTTCAGCGCCGGATAGATCGAGCCGAAGCCGGTGTCCTGGAAGTGGTGAAACGGGGGCTCGTCCAAAGTCTTCTTGATTTCATAGCCGCTCGCTTCCCCGAGGGAGAGTGCGGCAAGGCAGAGTGTTCGGGCGTCCAAGCGGGCGATTCCCCCAATAGGTTATCGATCAGATATATATCGTTTTGTAATATATCAAGCTGCCTGAGGACTGAATTCGCAGGCAGATCGCCGGTCCTCCGTGATAGTGCTTTTGCAGTGCAAAAAGGGGTGTTGCTTGGAGACCTTGGGGGACCTTGGCGCGTCTGCGCGCGCCGAAACCTGGCCGGACTGGCTGAAGCGCGCGCTGGCGGCGGCGCCGGCGCAGCGCCGGCTTCCCGAACCGCTCGAACTCTCCGCTCCCCTTGCCCTGGACTGGGCGGAGACGCACTGCGGCCGCTGCCGGGCCTACCATGGCCTCTGGCAGTATCGCCGCATCGCCGGAGGCGTGGCCGCGCTCGGCGCCGACGGCGCGATCTACCAGGCCATCATCGCCGCGCTTCGGCGCGAGGAAGGGCTGAGCCGGATCCTGATCTCGGCCACGGCGGACTACGCCCTGCAGGCGGTGGTGCGCGATGCCTTCCGCGCTGTCGGCGCGGCGGAGACGGCACCGCAGATCACCGTCGCCGACCGCTGCGCCACCCCGCTGCTGCTAAATGCGTGGCTGGCCGCCGAGCGCGGCGGCACGGTGGCGACGCGGCAAGGGGACCTGCTCGAGATGGAGCTGGGCGGCCCCTACGACCTGACCATCAGCCATTCGCTCTTCTTCTGGTTCAGCGAGAGCGAGCGTGAACGGCTGACCGCGCGGTGGTTCGCGGCCCTGCGCCCCGGCGGCCGCGTGCTTCTATCCAACCGCGTGATGAAGGCCCCCCCGATCGATGCGAAGCATTCGACGGCCAAGCTGATCGGCGAATTGCAGGCGGCGGCGCCGCTGTTCCCGCCAAGCGTCTTGCCGCGTCTGCTCGAGCTCGCGCCGTCCCTCGCCGCGGTGTGGGGCGGCAACAAGGTCGAGTCGATCGCCGCGCTGACGGGACCCTTCTCCCGCGCCGGCTTCGAGATCGAGGCGGTGCTGGTGGCGAACGACGTGCTGCCGAACATGCGAGACGTCGACACCTTGCCAGGCAGGCCGGTCGGAGCGGGCAAACGCCATCTGGTGCTGGCGCGCCGGCCGGGCTAGGCCCGTGGCGCGATGCTCTACTACCTCTGCCGCGAGGCGCATCAGTACACGATCCGGGATTTCCTCGCCGCGCTGCCCAGGGCGCGGCGGCCGCGGCTGGAGATCGCCACCTACGAGCGGCTTTTCGCGACACGGCGCCTGCCGCTCGGCCACCTGATCTTCACCGATCTCGACCGCCTCACACCCTATGAGCTGGAGGTTGCCGAGTCGGCGGCGCGCGCGGTCATCAAGCGCGCACCGCAGGCGCGCATCTACAACAGTCCCGCGGCCGTGCGGCTGCGCTACCAGCTGCTGCGCCGGCTGTTCGAGCTTGGCCTCAATCCGGTGGAGGCCGTGCGGGTCGACGACGAGCGCGTGCCGACGCGCTACCCTGTCTTCATCCGGCGCGAGGCCGAGGCGCTGGGGCCCGAGCCGCTGGCGCCGCTCGGTCCGCTCTTGCGCAGCGCCGAGGAGTATCGCCTGGCGCTCGGCCAGTTGCGCCGCGAGGGCCGCAGCCTGGCCGGCCTGATCGCGCTTTCCTTCATCGACACCAGGGACGCCGAGGGACGCTACCGCAAGTATGGCGTGATCCGTGCCGGCGAGGTGCTCGTGCCGCAGCACCTCTTCGTCTCGCCGAATTGGATGGTGAAGCGCACCGAGGTGCCCTTCACGCCGGAGATGATCGCCGAGGAGCAGGATTTCGCGCTCGGCAACCCGCACGCGCCGGCCCTGCGCCGCATCTTCGACGAGGCCGGCGTCACCTTCGGACGCATCGACTACACCATGGGGCCGCAGGGACCGGTGGTGTTCGAGATCAACACCAATCCTTCGCTGCCGCGGGGCAACGCCGCCGACGATGGCCGCGGCGAGCGCCGCCACCATGTGCTGACCACGCTGCTGCAAGCCTTCGCCACGATGGGCGAGCCGGCGCTTGCCGGTGGCACGGTCCGCCTGCGGCCGCCGGCGCCGGAGCTGACGCGGCTCTACGAACCCGGCCTCGGCCGCAAGCTCGGCCACCGGCTGGTCGCCTGGCGCTGGAAGTGGCTGAAGCGCTAGGCGCTAGAGCAGGGTGCCGAGACGGCCCAGGCCCAGCGGGATCTCCAGCCAGCGCTCGAAGAGCCCCCACTGGAACAGCGCCACCGTGATGCCCGCCAGTGCGCCCTGCCACCAGGGCACGGCGAAACGCCAGCGCAAGAAGAACGCGCTGAAAAGGGCGGTAGCGACCGGCAGACCCAGCAACCAGACGCCCGCCAGCAGGACCGCGACATCGGCCAGATGCGACCACTCCGACCAGCGCCAGGTGCCGCGCGCAGCGAAGAGCAGCGGCGCGCTGAACAGCAGC
>DATEDK010000408.1:0-6457 GCA_035281685.1 Kiloniellales bacterium
GGTCTGGTCACGATAGACCTTGAGCCTGGTCTTCAGCGTCTCGACGTTGTCGTCCGCGCGCACCGGCCCGCCTTCGTTGATCCGGGTCTGGATGCGATCGACCAGGGCTTCCTCCGGGACCACGATCTCGATCACGGCATCCAGCTTGAGACCTTTCGCCGCGAGCATGGCGTCGAGACCCTCGGCCTGCGCCACGGTGCGCGGGAAGCCGTCGAGGATGAAGCCCCGCGCGCAGTCGGGCTGCGAGATCCGCTCGGCGATCATGTCGATCATCAGCTGGTCGGGCATCAGCCTGCCCTCGGCCATGATGCGGTCAGCCTCGCGGCCCAGCGGCGTGCCCGACCTGGTCAGCGCGCGCAGCATGTCGCCGGTGGAGAGCTGCTTCAGGCCGTAGCGGTCTTCCAGCCGCTTCGCCTGCGTGCCCTTGCCGGCGCCCGGCGGGCCCAAAAGGATGATGTTCATTCACTCCCCTGGGGCGCGGTCGCGCCCCGCCCCTAGCGCTTGCCGCGCAGCTTGGTCTTCTTGATCAGGCCTTCGTATTGATGCGCCAGCAGGTGCGAGTGGATCTGGCCCACGGTGTCCATGGTGACCGTCACCACGATCAGGAGGCTGGTGCCGCCGAAGTAGAACGGCATGGAGAACTCCGAGATCAGGAACTCCGGCAGCAGGCAGACCACCGCCAGATAGGCCGAGCCGATCGCGACCAAGCGGAAGGTGATGTACTGGATGTAGTCGGCAGTGTTCTTGCCGGGCCGGATGCCGGGGACGAAGCCGCCATATTTCTTCAGATTCTCGGCGGTATCGGCGGGATTGAACACCACCGAGGTGTAGAAGAAGGCGAAGAAGACGATCAGCGCCGCGTACAGCACCATGTAGAGCGGCTGGCCATGGCCGATGTAGACGGTGATCCAGTTCAGCCAGTCCGGCCCGCCGGTGCCGGAGAAGCCGGCCACGGTCAGCGGCATCAGCAGCAGCGAGGAGGCGAAGATCGGCGGGATGACGCCTGCCGGATTGAGGCGCAGCGGCAGGTGCGAGGCCTCGCCGCCCATGATCTTGTTGCCGATCTGGCGCTTCGGGTACTGCACCAGGATCCGGCGCTGGGCACGCTCCATGAAGACTACGAAGGCAACGACCAGCGCCGCCATCAGGAGCAGCAGGATGGTGATCAGTCCGGAGCCGAGCGCAGAGCCGGCGAAGCTGCCCGACGAGCCCAGCTCGAAAAGCTGGGCGATGGCGATCGGAAATTGCGCCACGATGCCGGCGAAGATGACCAGCGAGATGCCGTTACCGACCCCGCGCGCGGTGATCTGCTCGCCCAGCCACATCAGGAAGACCGTGCCGCCGGTCAGCGTGATCACGGTCGAGATGCGGAACGACAGGCCCGGGTCCAGCACCACCGAGCCGCCCGGGCCGGAGCTGCCCTCCAGGCCGACGGCGATGCCGTAGGCCTGAGCGGCCGCCAGCAGCACCGTGCCGTAGCGGGCGTACTGGTTGATCTTCTTGCGCCCCGCCTCGCCCTCCTTCTTCAGCTGCTCCAGCCGCGGCGAGACCGCGGTCATCAGCTGCATGATGATGGAGGCGGAGATGTAGGGAAGGATGTTCAACGCGAAGATCGTCATGCGGCTGAGCGCGCCGCCGGAGAACATGTTGAACATCCCCAGCACGCCTTCGGAGAGCTGGTTGTAGACCTGCGCGAAGACGGCGGTGTCGATGCCGGGGATCGGGATGAAGGTGCCGAGGCGATAGACGATGAGAGCGGTCAGGGTGAACCAGAGCCGCTTCTTGAGCTCGGTCGCCTTGGAGAAGGTCGAGAACGAGAAATTGGCGGCTAGCTGTTCGGCGGCGGAAGCCATTGCTCTTCCTTTGCGACAGGCAGGGCCGCCACGGATCGCTCCCTCGAGGCCGCCCCGGGCGCGCGGACGTTACTCTTCGGCCGCCGCCTTCTTCTTCGTCTTCGGCTGCGTCCGGCGGGCCTTGCCGCGGGCGCTGACCGGCTCGTAGACCTTCTTTTCCAGCACGGCAAGGGTGCCCCCGGCCTGCTCGACGGCGCTGGCCGCCCGCGCGGTGGCGCCGGCCAGAACCAGATCACATTTGGCCTTCAGCTCGCCCTTCGCCAAGAGGCGGACGCCGTCGCGGGTGTTCTTGAAGAGACCGGCCGCCTTCAGGGCAGCGGCATCGATCTTCCGGCCGGCGTCCAGCTTGCCGGCGTCGATCGCCCGCTGCAGGCGATCCAGCGAGAGCTCGACCAGGCGGGCGCGGTTCGGCTGGTTGAAGCCGCGCTTCGGCAGGCGGCGATGCATCGGCATCTGGCCGCCCTCGAAGCCCTTGACCGCGACGCCGACGCGCGCCTTCTGGCCCTTCACGCCGCGGCCGGCCGTCTTGCCCTTGCCGGAGCCGATGCCGCGGCCCAGGCGCTTGGAGCTGTGCCGGGCGCCCGGATTGTCGGAGAGGTCGTTGAGACGCATCGTTCGTTCCCAAGAGAGACCGCCAACGGGCGGTCAGTTCTCCACCTTCAGCAGGTGGCGGACCTTGTTGATCATGCCGCGCACCGCCGGCGTGTCTTCCAACTCGCGCGAGCGGTTCACCTTGTAGAGGCCGAGGCCCTTCAGCGTGGCGTGCTGGTCCTGGGTGCGGCCGGCGGGGCTCTTCACCTGGGTCACGCGCACGGTCTTCCTGACGGCGGTCTCGGCAGCCTTCTTCGCCATGGTCCTACTCCTGCGCCTCGGCGCCGGCCTCGCTCTCGCGGCGGCCGAAGATCTCGGAGACCTTGCGGCTGCGGCGCTGCGCCACCGCGCGGGGGCTCGAGCAGTTCTTCAGGCCGGCGAAGGTCGCCTTGATCATGTTGTGCGGATTCTGCGAGTCCTGCGACTTGGCGACCACGTCCTTCACGCCCAGCGCCTCGAAGACGGCCCGCATCGGGCCGCCGGCGATGATGCCGGTGCCGGGCTCGGCGGTGCGCATGTTGACGCGTCCGGCGCCGTAGTGGCCGCGCACGTCGTGGTGCAGCGTCCGGCCCTCGCGCAGCGGCACGCGGATCATCGAGCGCTTGGCCTGCTCGGTCGCCTTGCGGATCGCCTCGGGCACCTCGCGCGCCTTGCCGTGGCCGTGGCCGACGCGGCCCTTGCCGTCGCCGACCACGACGATGGCGGCGAAGCCGAAGCGCCGGCCGCCCTTCACTACCTTGGCGACGCGGTTGATACCGACCAGCTTCTCGACGAGTTCGGGCTCGTCGCTGTCGCGCTCCCGCGGACGACGATCCTCGCGAGGTCCTCTCGCCATGCTTTCTGCCCTTCCTTGCTCAGAACTCGAGGCCGGCTTCGCGCGCGGCATCCGCCAGCGCGCGCACCCGGCCGTGGTAGCGGTAGCCGCCGCGGTCGAAGACCACCTTGGTGACGCCGGCGGCCTTCGCCCGCTCGGCGATCAGTTTGCCGACGCTCGAAGCCGCGGCGACGTTGGCGCCGGTCTTGCCTTCCGCCTTGATGCCCTTGTCGAGCGTGGAGGCGGCGGCCAGCGTCTTGCCGCCGGCGTCGTCGATGATCTGCGCGTAGATGTGCTGCGAGGAGCGGAACACCGCGAGGCGCGGCCGGCCGTGCCCGTGCTGGGCGATGCGGTACCGCAGCCGGCGGGCCCGGCGCGCGTGCAGGTCGTTGGCGTTCAGCATGGCCGTTACTTCTTCTTGCCTTCCTTCCGGCGGATCGTCTCGTCGGAATACTTGATGCCCTTGCCCTTGTAGGGCTCCGGCGGGCGGAAGCCGCGGATCTTCGCCGCCACCTGGCCCACCTGCTGCTTGTCGGCGCCGCTGATCTCGATCGAGGTCGGCTTCTCGCACTTGATGTTGATGCCGGCGGGGATGTCGAAGACGACGTCGTGGCTGTAGCCGAGCTGCAGCGTCAGCTTCTTGCCGGAGACCGCGGCACGATAGCCGACGCCGCTGATCTCCAGGTTGCGCACGAAGCCCTTGGAGACGCCGGCCAGGACGTTGTTGATGTTGGCCCGGGTGGTGCCCCAGAGCGCGCGCGCCTGGGTGCTCTCGCCCAGCGGCTTCACCACCACCGTGCCGTTCTCCTTGCTGACCTCGACCTCCTCGGGGAGTGCCAGCGAAAGCTGGCCGAGCTTGCCCTTGGCGGTCAGCTGCTGGCCGGCGATCGCGACCTCGACCCCCTGCGGGATGGCCACCGGATGTTTGCCGACGCGCGACATGGTTCGCTTCTTTCTTCCTTCCTGCCTCAGTAGACGCGGCAGAGCACTTCGCCGCCGACGTTGGCGGCGCGCGCCTCGTTGTCGGAGAGCACGCCGCGCGGCGTCGACAGGATCTGGATGCCGAGCCCGTTGTAGTAGCGCGGCAGCTCCTTGATCTTCGAGTAGACGCGGCGGCCCGGGGTCGAGACGCGGTCGATCTCGCGGATCACCGGCGAGCCGTCGTGATACTTGAGCTCGATCTCGATCGCCGGAAAGCCGTGCTCCTCGACCGAGCGGAAGTCGCGGATGTAGCCTTCGCGCTTCAGCACGTCCAGCACGTTCGACCTGAGCTTCGACGCCGGCGTCGTGATCTTGCTCTTGCCCATCCGCTGTCCGTTGCGGATGCGGGTCAAGAGATCGCCAAGCGGATCGTTGAGCGCCATCTTGCGGCTCTCTCCTTCCTTACCAGCTCGCCTTCACCACGCCCGGGACCTGGCCCTCCGAGGCCAGCTCGCGGAGCGCGATGCGGGACAATCCGAACTTCCTGTAGTAGCCGCGCGGGCGGCCGGTCATCTCGCAGCGGTTGCGCACGCGCACCTTGGAGGCGTTGCGCGGCAGCTCCGCCAGCTTGAGATAGGCCTGGAAGCGCTCTTCCGGCGCCGCCTCGCGGTTGCTCGCGACTTCCTTCAGCGCGTTGCGCTTCTTCTCGAAGCGCTTGGCCATCCTGGCACGCCGCTGGTTCTTTTCGATCGAGCTCTTCTTCGCCATTTCTCTCTCCTCGTCCTTCCGGCCTACTGCTGGAAGGGCATGTCGAAGGCCCGGAGCAGGTCCCTGGCCTCGTTGTCGGTCTTCGCCGACGTGCAGATCACGATGTCCATGCCGCGGATCTCGTCGACCTTGTCGTAGTCGATCTCCGGGAAGACCAGCTGCTCCTTCAGGCCGAGCGCGTAGTTGCCGCGCCCGTCGAAGGACTTCGCCGACACGCCGCGGAAGTCGCGCACGCGCGGCAGCGCGATGGTGATCAGCCGGTCGAGGAATTCGTACATGCGATGCCGGCGCAGCGTCACCTTGCAGCCGAGCGCCATGCCCTCGCGCACCTTGAAGGTGGCGATCGACTTGCGGGCACGTGTCACCACCGGCTTCTGGCCGGTGATGGCGGCGAGCTCGTTGGCGGCGGCCTGCACCTTCTTGCCGTCGTTGACCGCCTCGCCGACGCCCATGTTGATGACGATCTTCTCCAGGCGCGGCACCTCGTGCAGGTTCTTGTAGCCGAAGCTCTCCTTCAGCTTCTGCCGCACCGTGCTCTCGTAGTGCTGCTGCAGGCGCGGCTTGCCCTTCGGGCGCTCCGGACGGCGCGCGGGCGCCTCCTGCGCCGCGTCGGCCTTGCCCTTGCCGTCGGCCTTCTTGCCGTCGCCCTTCTTCGGCTGAGCCTGGCCCTGCTGGCCGCCCTTGGCCTGCTTGCCGCCCTGGGCCTCCTGCGCCGGCTTGCCGCCCGCCGCCTGCTTCTCCGGCTTGGCGTCGGTCTTCTTGCCGTCGGGCTTCTTGTTGTCTGCCATGGTCCTGTCCTCAGACGTCGAGCGGCGCGCCGGAGCGCTTGGCAACGCGCACCTTGCGGCCGTCTTCCTGCGTGCGGTAGCCGACGCGGGTCGGCTTCTCGCTCGAGGGGTCGATATGCGCCACGTTGGAGATGTGGATCGGCGCTTCCTTGGTGATGATGCCGCCCTGCTGCTGCGCGGTCTGGCGCTGGTGCCGGCGCACGATGTTCACGCCCTGCACGACGACGCGCATCTCCTTCGGCAGCACGGCGGTGACCTCGCCGGTCTTGCCCTTGTCCTTGCCGGTGATGACGACGACCTTGTCGCCCTTCCGGATCTTCAGCTTCGTCGCCATGGTCAGAGCACTTCCGGGGCCAGCGAGACGATCTTCATGAACTTCTTGGCGCGGAGCTCGCGGGTCACCGGGCCGAAGATGCGGGTGCCGATCGGCTCGCCCTGCTTGTTGATCAGCACGGCGGCGTTGCGGTCGAAGCGGATCACGCTGCCGTCGGGCCGCGCGATGTCCTTGGCGGTGCGCACGACGACGGCACGGTGCACGTCGCCCTTCTTCACGCGGCCGCGCGGGATCGCCTCCTTGACCGAGACGACGATGATGTCGCCGATCGAGGCACTCTTGCGCTTGGAGCCGCCGAGAACCTTGATGCACTCCACGCGCCGGGCGCCGGAGTTGTCGGCAACGTCCAAATTTGTCTGCGTCCGGATCATACCCGTCGTCCTTCGCT
>DATEDK010000409.1:0-10673 GCA_035281685.1 Kiloniellales bacterium
GACGATGCCGTAGAGTAGCGGTGCAAGCAGAATGAGAGTGAGGACCCGCAAGCGGAACCAGGGGCGCAGCAACGGCCGGCAGGGCTCGCGTCGCGCTGCCCACAGCAGAGCGGCATCGCCGGCCAGCACGGCGAGGCCTCCCAGGGGCAACATGCAGACCGATCCCACTGCGCCGATGCCTGCCCCGTACCAGGGCCGTCGCAGGCCTCTTGTTGCGCGCGCTCCGCTGCCGTCCCAGGCGAGGCGCGCCAGTCGCGGATGATCGACGAGCGAGGCGGCGCTGCAGGCGAAAAGCCCGAGGAAGCCGTAGAGCAGACCGTAGGGTCGCGCGTCCTGTGCCTCGGCGAGCAGGATCGGGGAACCGGCGAAGAGCGGCGCCAGGATGAGCGCGGCACGCCAGCCTCCCTTACGGGCGCCGCCAAGCCGGTAGGCGACAAGGGTCAGGCAGGCGGCGCCGAAGGCGGCCCCCAGGGCGGAGGGCAGCCGAAGCAGGAAGACGGAGTCTCCGACGAGAGCCCGCCACCACTGCAGCAAGACGAAGTAGACCGGCGAGTGGGCGTTCTTCAGCCGGTTGCCCATCAGGTCCAGTGTCGGCTGCTCGAGGCTGCGCAGCGTGATGACTTCGTCGTGCCAGATCGGCAGCAGGGCCAGCGTCGGCAGCCACAGCGCCAGGCAGGTTGCCGCAGCGAAGAGGGCGAGCGTGACGGGCGCCGGCGGCCAGAGCCACCGATGGGCTCGCGGCCGCGCGAAGGCCGCTAGCGCCGGCGCGTCGCTGTCTGTGATGCGATCCATCGAAGCCGAGTTTGGCGCGGCACCTTCGGTTTCGCCATCGGCACCCTGCCGAGCTTCATCACGACAGGCTCGCGGGCCTGAAGTGGACTGGCAGCCGGCAGTCCAGCGTCATCTCCAGCCCTTCCTCGGTGAAGCGCACGTTCGTGCCGAGCAGGCCCGAGAGGCGCGCGAAGCGCGCCTGCATGGCGCGGAGGAGCGCCGGCTGTGGCGTTGCGAGCCGCATGCCGTGGGTCACGACCGGGATCTGCAGCAGGCGGCTCGCGTCGCGGCCGAGCTCGAGCAGGAAGATCGCCGAGCGCTGCGTCCAGGGCCAGAAATAGCGCCAGAAATCCTGGATGGCATTGCCGTTGTCGTAGATCACCGGCTTGCCGTCGATCAGCTCGACGCCCTGGGTCATGTGCGAGGAGTGGCCGTGGATGACGTCGATGCCGCCCTCGATCAGCGCGCGGGCGAAGGCGCGGCGCGAGCGCAGCGGCTTGGTCAGAAGGTCGGCGCCCCAGTGGATCGACATCAGCTTCAGGTCGGCACCCAACCCACGGAAGGGCGCGAGGATCTCGCCGACCGGGCCGAGGCCCTTCGGCGGCCAGACGAAGGCGTGGCCCGGCGTGCTGTCGGTTGCCTGGTACTCCGGCATGCGGTCGCTGAACCCGGCGACGGCAACCCTGAGCCCGCGCCGTTCCAGGACGGCCGGCCGGCGCGCCTCGGCCAGGGTGCGTCCGGCGCCGCACCAGCCGATGCCGGCCTGCTCCAGGTGCTCGAAGGTGTCGAGCAGTCCCTTCGTGCCGTAGTCGCCGGTGTGGTTGTTGGCGAGCCCGACCAGCGCGATGTTCGCCGCCTGGAGGATCGCCAGCGTGTGCGGGCTCGCCTTGAACTTGAAGGTCTTGTAGCCCTTCCAGCGCTCGGCCGAGGTGGTGATCGGCGTTTCCAGATTGCAGATCGCGAGGTCGGCCTGCCGCAGCAGCGGCAGCACCGGCCCCCAGAAGCTCTCCGGCGAGCGGTGCGCGAGCGCGCGCTCGACGTCGCGGCCGAGCATGACGTCGCCGACGAAGGCGAGAATGAACGGCCGCTCGCTCTCTGGGGCGGCCGTCACGAGAGTCAGCCGGCGATCTGCTCGCGCACTTCGATCAGCGTGACCTCGTCGCTCCCGATCGCGGCGGCGAGCTGCTTCTCGAGGTCGGCGAGCGAGGTGGCGCTGACCGCCTTGGCGCCGTAGGCCTTGGCCAGCATGAGGTAATCGGGGACGATCGGCGTCACCGCGATCTGCTGGATACCGCGCTGGATCATGCCGTCGCGGATCGCGCCCAGCGCGTGATTGTGCCAGAGCACGACGACCAGCGGCAGCTTCTCCTCCACCGCGGTGATCAGGTCCTGCCCGGTGTAGAGGAAGCCATGGTCGCCGGCGACCGCGACGACCACCCGCTCCGGCGCGGCCAGCTTGGCGCCGATCGCCGCGGGCAGGGCGTAGCCCAGCGTGCCGTAGCCCAGCGGGTGCAGCCAGGAGCGCGGCCGGCCCATGTCGTAGGTGACGTTGGCAGTGTAGGCGATCTGCGTCATGTCGCTGGCGATGACGGCGTCCTCGGGCAGCACCTTCTTCATCACCGCCAGGACGTTCTCGTGCTTGCGGTTGAGCCCCGAGCGCGGCTGCGCCAGCTCCTGGCGCGCCGCCGTCACGCGGCCGGCGCCCCAGTTCTTCGCGCTCTTCGCGGTGCCGCTGCCGAGTGCCGCCAGCATGGCTTCCGCGGCCGCGCCAGCATCGCCCAGGATGGCAAGCCGCGCCGGGTAGAGGTCGACCAGCTTCGCCGAGTCCAGATCGACGCGGATGATGTCGCCCGGGATCGGCAGGCGCTCCTGCCAATGGTCGGTCTCGCCCAGCTCCGAGCCGAGCACCAGCACCTTGTCGGCCTCCTTCAGGAGCGCGAGGCCGGCACCGCGCTGCAGGCCCTGACCGACGTGCAGCGGGTGGCGCGGCGGGAGCACGCCCTTGGCGGCCACCGTGGTGATGACCGGCGCGCCCAGCCGCTCGGCCAGCGCGGCGATCGCGGGTCCGGCGTCGACCGCGCCGCCGCCGGCGATGATCAGCGGCCGCTCGGCCTTGCGCAGCAGCTCGGCCGCGGCCTCGGTCTCGCGCAGCGCCGGCACCGGCGGGCCGTTCAGGTGACGCACGCGCCAGTCGCCCTCGGCCGGCGAGTCGATCACGTCGAGCGGCAGCTCGATGTGCACCGGACGCGGCCGGTTGCCCCGGAAGAGCGCGAAGGCGCGCGCGATCAGGTCCGGCACGTCCGAGGGCGTCAGCGCGGTGGCGCTGAACCCGGTGATCGCGCTGGTCAGCGCCCTCTGGTCCTTCATCTCATGCAGGTGGCCGTAGCCGCGGCCGAGCGAAGCGCGCTGGTTCACCGCGGAGAGGATCAGCATCGGCTGGGAGTCGCTGTAGGCCTGGCCGATCGCGGTCGCCGCGTTGGTGATGCCGGGGCCGGTGATCAGGAGGCAGACGCCGGGCTTGCCGGTCACGCGCGCGTAGCCGTCGGCCATGAAGGCGGCGCCCTGTTCGTGGCGCGTCAGCACGTGCCGGATCGAGCTGCCGGGCAGCCCCTTGTACAGCGAGATCGTGTGCACCCCCGGGATGCCGAAGACCACCTCGACGCCGTAGCCCTCGAGCAGGGTGACCAGGGCTTCGCCGACCGTCTTGCCCTCGAGCGCGGGCTTTGGCTGCGCAGACATGCTTCGCTCCTCCGGCTTGCTTACTTCTTCTTCGGCTTCAATGCGTCCCAGTCGGCGTCGCTCATGTGCTCGCCGACGAAATTGAACTGACCCGCGCCCTGCAGCCACTCGCCGCCGTCGATGGTGACGACCTCGCCGTTGATGTAGGCGCTTTCCCTGGCGAGGAGATAGGCGGCGAGGTTGGCGAGCTCCTCGTGCCGTCCGGCCCGCTTCAGCGGATTCTTCGCCTCGAAGGCGGCGGCCAGCTCGGGTTTCGGAACCAGCCGTTCCCAGGCGCCGGCGGTGGGGAAGGGACCTGGCGCGATGGCGTTGAGGCGCACGCCGCGGCCGCCCCATTCGACCGCGAGCGAGCGCGTCATCGCCAGCACGCCGGCCTTCGCCATCGCCGAGGGCACGACGTAGGCCGAGCCGGTCCAGGCGTAGGTGGTGATGATGGAGAGCACCGTCGCCTCGGTCTTGTCGGCGAGCCATCGCTTGCCGCAGCCGAGCGTCATGTAGGCCGAGCCGTGCAGCACGATGCCGAGCACGGCGTCCACCGCCCGCGAGCTCAGCTCCTCGGAGCGCGAGATGAAGTTGCCGGCGGCATTGTTCACCAGCGAGTCCGGCGGCGCCTCGGCGAAGGCCCAGGCGAGGAACTCGTCGACCTGCTGCGCATCGCGCACGTCGCAGCGGCGCGTGTAGACCTTGCCGCCGGTCTCTGCCTGCAGCTTGTTCGCCGCGTCCGCGAGCACCTCCTCGCGCCGGCCGCAGATCACGAGCTCGGCGCCGAGCTCCAGGAAGCGGTGGCCGAGCGACAACCCGATGCCGGTGCCGCCGCCGGTGATCAGGATGCGCCTGTCCTTCAGCAGATCGTGGCGGAACATCTCAGAAGGCTCCCAGGCGCGCCTGCAGGAGATCGTAGCAGGCGGTTTTCGCCTCTTCCGGACTGAAGACCGTCGGATCGAGGCACCATTCGAGCCAGAGGCCGTCGATCAGCGCGGTCAGGCTGAGCGCCAGGCGCGCCGGGTTCAGCGCCAGCCGCCGCCTCTGCGCCACCGCCCGTACCTGGTGCCCGATCGCGTGGCGGTAGCCGTCGTAGAGCTCCTTGTGCGCGGCGCGCAGTGCCGGGTTGTTGCGCACCTGCCCCCAGAGCGCCAGCCAGACCGCCAGGTTGCTTTCGTGGAAGATCTCGCCGGAGAAGGAGGCGTCGACGATCGCGCGCAGCTTGTCCTCGGGGTCGTGCCGGCCGGCGAGGATCGTGCGCGTGAAGTCGGCGAGCCCGTCGGTCACTTTCTCGTAGACGGCGACCAGCAGGTCTTCCTTCGAGGCGAAGTAGTGGTTGATCAGGCCGTGCGAGATGCCGGCTTCGGCGCAGATGGCGCTGACGGTGAAGGCGCCCACCCCGCCCTTGGCGAGGCAGCGCACGGCGGCGTCGACGATCTGCTGCCGGCGCACGTCCGGCTGCTGGCGGGAAAAGCGGGGCTCGCGCGTGCGGGTCTCGCTCTCGCCGGCAGCTTCCCGCCGCTTCAATCGCTCTATGGTTCCGTTCCCGGCCAAGTCCGTTCCTCACACATGTCGGCGGCGGATCAGGCGTTCGCCCTGGCAGCCGCCGACGACGGCGCCTCTCTGGCGCGTCTCTACGGTCCAGGCAAGGCGAAAGTCTGTGGCATCGGCGCATAGCTGCACGCTGCTGTCGACCTGGACATCGGCCGGCCCGCTCTGCAGCGCGATGAACCACCGCCCCTCGACGTTGGCGGAAAGCGGATCGTCCTCGACGATCGTGTAGCGTTCGAGGGCCGCCGAATCGGTGACGATGCCGCTTTCCGGCAGGTGCCAGCGGCCATAGTCGCTGCGGATTTCCAGGCGGTGCCGTCCCGACGCAATCTCGTGCCGCCAAACCTTGTCGAAGCGTGCGGGGCGATGCTCGGTCGCGGGCAGGGGCGGTGCGGTCTCCGGCCGAGCGAAGGCCGGCGGCCTGTCCTGGCGCGGGGTGCGGATCGGCAGCACGAGGCTGGAGGCGCCGCTGGCGAGGCTGAGGGTCGCCCTGAAGGGCTGCGGCCAGAGGACCGGCCAGTGCTGCGTTGCCAGCGCCAGGCGCAGGCGGTGGCCCTTGGGCACCCGCCGGCCGGCGGCGCGCAGGGTGATCCGCGCCGCGAAGACGTCCCCCGGCGCGAGGTCGCAGGGCTCGCCCCCGCGGTGGGCGAGGTTGAGCGTCCCCCAGGTGATCAGCGTGGAGCTTCCGTCCGGGGCGACGTCGCACAGCCTGGCGGTGACATTGCCGCGCGGCGCGTCGAGCCGGCCTTGCAGCTCGACGACCGGCGTGCCGAGGAACTCGAGATCCTGGGCGAGCGGGGCCGTGTCGAAAGCGAGCGCATGGGCATCCTCGCGGCGCTGGTCGACGGCGAGCTCGGCCGCAGCACCGCCGTAGCCCGACCAGCGCCCACAGTCGGCACCGGCGGTCACCGGCGAGGCGATCGAGAGCGTCGCGCCCGGCACCGGGCTCGCGCCCAGCGCGCCGGCGTTCAGCCAGAGACGCCGCGCCTCGATCGCGGGCGAGGGCCAGGCAGGCTCGGTCACCCAGCGCCCGGGATGCTCGTCGTAGCGCGGCTGCGCCGGCTCGGGTTCTCGCAGCCAGGCGGTCAGCCTCGGCTCCTCGTCGATCCCGTTTGGCTCGTCCAGCAGCCAGCGCCGCCACCAGCGCAGCGCCTCCTGCAGCCAGCCGATCAGCGGCCCAGGCGAGCCGAGACAGGGGAAGTGGTGGCTCCAGGGGCCGATCAGTCCCTTGCAGGGCGCCTTGAGACCCGCGAGCAGACGCAGCACGGCCTCGACGTAGCCGTCGTCCCAGCCGCCCACGGCATAGACAGGGACGGCGATGCGGGCGAAATCCTCGCAGACGCTGCCCTGGCGCCAGTAGTCGTCACGGGCCTGATGCTCGAGCCAGCGCGCGGACCAGCAGTCGAGGGCTTCCAGGCGATCGCACCACATCCTTTGCCAGCGCTCGCCGACGATGACCGGGTCTGGAGGCAGAGCCAGCACAGCCAGCATGAACGAGGACCAGAGCGGGTCCTCGGTCAGGTAGGCGCCGCCCATGTAGTGCACGTCGATGGCAAAGCGGTCGTCGGCACAGCAGAGCGCGATCACCGCCGCCAGCCCCGCCGGGCGGCGCGCCGCGACCTGCAGCGCGTTGAAGCCGCCCCAGGAGATGCCGGTCATGCCGACCCTGCCGCTGCACCAGGGCTGGGCGGCGAGCCAGGCGATGACCGCGCAGGCATCCTCCTGCTCCTGTGGCGTGTACTCGTCGGTCAGCACGCCCTCGCTGTCGCCGCTGCCGCGGATGTCGACCCGCGCATAGGCGAAACCGTGGCCCGCGAGATAGGGCGCCATCTGCCGATCGCGGAAGACCGTGCCGTCGCGCCGGCGATAGGGCAGGAACTCGAGGATCGCCGGCACCGGCCGCGCGCTCCTCGGCAGCCAGAGCGTCGCGGCGAGCCTGGTGCCGTCCGGCAGGGCGATGAACACCGGATCGCGGGTCTCGACCTCGTGCGGGAAGCGCTCGACGACGGTCACGGCTTGAGCTCGGCCGGCTTGCGCTCCGGCCCCCTGGGGAAGGGCGACAGCGGCTTGTGCGGCATCATTTCGTAGATGGCGGGCGACGTGGTCGGGTAGGCGACGAACTCCTCGAGCGTGGTCTCCGCGTCGAGCCGGCGCTTGGCCAGGACGCGCCAGAGCGTCAGCAGTCCCAGCACCAGGGTGATGCCGCCGACGTACCAGAAGAACGCAGGCGCGCCGGCCCGCTCGAGCAGCGGCGTGCCGATCAGCGGGCCGATGCCGCCGCCGACCGCCCAGAGCAGCAGCAGGTTGCTGGAGACGGCGACATAGTCCTGCGGCTTGGCGCGGTCGTTCGCCTGCGCCACCGAGATCGGATAGAGCGCCTCGGCGAAGCCGCCGAAGCCGATGAAGAGCACCAGGAAGATCCAGAGGGGTGTCGCGGGCGTCGCCAGGATGAAGGCGGCCGAGACGATCAGGATCACCGCGTGCATCGCAAGCAGGATGTAGCGCCGGTCGAGCCGGTCGGAGAACCAGCCGAGCGGATACTGGAAGGCGATGCCGCCGATCTGCGAGGCCGCCAGCAGGTAGACGATGGTCGCCTGGTCGAAGCCGTAATGCGGCGCCAGCAGCACGCCGACCGAGGCGAAGGTCGTGGCGATGAGGCCGGTGGCGAAGGCGCCGAGCGCGCCGGTCGGCGAGATGCGGAAGGCGGTCAAGAGGTGCACCGCCACCTTCTTCGGCAGCGAGGGACTCTGCACCTTCACCGCGGTCAGCGGGATCAGCGAGAGCGCGTAGAGGCCCGAGGCGATGATCAGCAGATTGTGGCCGCTGGCGTCGACGTCGCGCGCGGCGAGCTGCCCCAGGCCGTAGAAGAGGCCGAGCGTCAGCACGTAGAAGGTCAGCACGCGCCCGCGGTTCTCGTTGGTCGAGAGCGCGTTCAGCCAGCTCTCCATCACCACCGAAAGGGCGGCGACGGCGAAGCCGGTGAGCGCGCGCAGCACGCAGGCGAGCGTGACGCCCTCCGCCCACTCGAAGGCCAGCGTCAAGGCCACCACCAGCGCCGAGCAGGCGGAATAGGTCTGCACGTGGCCGACCGAGCGCAGCATCGCCGGGGTGGCGAGGCAGCCCAGGATGAAGCCCACCATGTTGGCAGTGATCACCAGGCCAATGGCCTCGCCGGAGAAGCCCATCAGCTCCAGGCGCAGCGGCAGCAGCGTCGAGAAAAGGCCGGAGCCGACCGAATAGACGGCCGCGCTCAGCATCAGCGGCGCGATGTTCCACCCGGCCATGGCGACCCCGACCCCTCCCTCGCGCCGGCAACTGTGCTAGCCCTTCGTTGTCGTAGCAGTCGTTGAACGACCTTTCAATTAAGAGGCACCCCGATGCTGGTGATCCACGATGCCGGCCATGCCAGGCACTATCCGAAGAACTTCCTGGTCGCCGGCGCCCTGAAGCCGAACCCGGAGGTGCCGCGCCGCGCCGAAGTGCTGCTCGAGGCGGCGGTGGCGGCGGGCCACGAGGCACGGCCGGCCGAGCCGCACGAGCGCAGCTACGTTGCGCGCATCCATACGCCCGAGTACCTGCGCTTCCTGGAGACGGTGCATGGGCGCTGGCAGGAGATTCCCGGCGCCAGCGCAGAGGTGATCCCGAACATGCATCCGCGCGCCCGCGACGTCGGCTATCCGGCTTCGGTGGTGGGGCAGGCCGGCTATCACCTGCAGGACACCGCCTGCCCGATCGACGCCGGCACCTGGGCGGCGGCGCTGGGCGCGGCCGACTGCGCGCTGACCGGCGCCGACCTGCTGCTCAGGGGCGAACCCATCGTCTATGCGCTCTGCCGTCCGCCCGGGCATCACGCCTACGCCGACCAGGCCGGCGGCTTCTGCTACCTGAACAACGCCGCGCTCGCGGCGCAGCAGCTCCGCACCACCGCCGAGCGCGTGGCCATCCTCGACGTCGACGTGCACCACGGCAACGGCACGCAGGGGATCTTCTACGCCCGCGACGACGTGCTGACCGTGTCGCTGCACAGCGACCCCATCGCCTTCTATCCCTTCTTCGTCGGCTACGCGCAGGAGCGCGGCGAGGGCCGCGGGCTCGGCTACAACCTGAACCTGCCGCTGCCCAAGGGGACCGGCGACAACGCGTACATGCAGGCGCTGGAGCGCGGCCTGCAGCGCATCGCCTCGTTCCGGCCGCAGGCGCTGGTGGTGGCGCTGGGCCTGGATGCGCACGAGGGCGATCCCTTCCAGGGCCTGAAGATCACCACCGCCGGCTTCGGCCAGATCGGCGCCGCGATCGCCGAGCTCAAGCTGCCGACGCTGCTGGTGCAGGAGGGCGGCTACATGAACGACGCGCTGGGTCCGAACCTCGTCTCTTTCCTCAGCGCTTTCGCGCCTGGCTGAAGGCTATTGCGCGAAGCAGAGCTGGAAGTCGAAGTCGACCTTGCAGGCGATCGAGGTTGCAAGCAGGAAGCGGTAGCTCTGGTACCACGGCGGCGGGTTTGCGCAACTGCCGGGCACGAGGTCGCTGCTCTGCGCATTGGGCTTGGCTTTGAATCCGGCCTCCAGGCAGCGAATGTTGTTGCCGTGGAAGGCCCAGAGCGGGGTGTAGGTTCCGCGGGGCGGGCCATCCGGCCCCAGGTCGCCGTCCTGGTAGAACCACAGCCAGATCTGCCGCCGGATCTCCTGGTCCTGCGAGGAGCAGGGCACCGTCAGCACCCGTTCCTGCGATCCTTCCTTGCGAAAGGCAAGGCAGGCACCGCTCGCCCGGTTCACGAACTTGCGGGGGCTGGGCGTGCCGACGGTGAACGGGCACTTCGCATCGGCGCAGTCGAGTTGGCCGGTGAGCTCCCATCCGCCGGTGACGCGGGGCGCCGTGGGGTAGTCGAAATGAACATAGGCCCACTGCTGCGAGGGATCGCCGGAGCGGTAGCGCTCGAGGCGGATGCCCTGACTTGTGCTGGTCAGGAACAGCGGCGGCGAGCCGTTGTCCGCCGGCAGGATATCGATGGTGAACCACTTGGTGGTCTTCTCAACGGCGAGCCCGGCAGTCGGCAGGGTGAGCGCCGCCATGATGGCGAAGACGACAGAGCGCACGAGACCCATGGGACGGCCTCCTCAGCGCCAAGCGATGCCTTTAGCCTAGGCCTGCGCGAGGAGCGACACCAGTCAGCGCGCGGCTGCGCGTCCTCAGCCCTGCGAACGCAGTAACGACCGACACCCCTCACCCTGTCCCTCTCCCCGTTTCACGGGGCGAGGGGACGGCAGCGTCGCCATCGTGCCAGGGGTCCCCTCGCCCCGCTTGCGGGGAGAGGGACAGGGTGAGGGGTGTTGTTAGGTCGCTGCGATCACAGCAGCCGTCGCAGGCAGGACTCGGCAGCGGCCCGCCTTCCGGCGTAAGACTGGCACGCCACGCAAGAGGGAGAGCCCATGCGGCCTGCGGCAAGCGAGTTCCTGTTGGCGATCGAGGGAACGCTCGAGCAGATCGAGCGGGAGGGCCTGACCAAGCGCGAGCGCATCCTCGTCTCGGCGCAGGGCCCCGAGATCACGATCGAGCAGCGGGACGGCGGCGAGCGGCGCGTCTTGAACTTCTGCGCCAACAACTACCTCGGCCTCGCCGACGACCCGCGCCTG
>DATEDK010000410.1:0-6795 GCA_035281685.1 Kiloniellales bacterium
GCCGACTACGACGGCGGTGCCGTGCAGGTCTATGGCGAGGTCGGCTACCAGTTCCAGGTGAGCCAGCAGGGCCTCATCACCCCGCTCCTGGGCCTGGGCTATACCAGCGTCTGGACCAGCGACTTCACCGAAAAGGGCGCTTCCGGCGCCAACCTGAAGGTGGACGAGGCGAGCTTCGACTCGCTGGCGACCACCTTGGGGGTGCGCGGCTCGCTGGCACTGGGTGGCTGGGAGCCCAGCCTGTTCCTGGGCTGGCGGCACGAGTTCCTGGATGATCACGGCGAGGCGGATGTCGCCTTCGCCGCGGTGCCGGACTCCAAGTGGACGGTGATCGGCTCCGACGTGGGCTCCGATGCCGGTCTCGTGGGTGTCGGCGTGGTGGCGGAGATCTCCGCGCAGTTCGAGGCGGTGGTGGACTACGCCGGCCAGTTCTCCGGCGCGGGCAACAGCCACACCGGCTCGCTGGGCCTCCGGTTCAAGTTCTAGGCAACCTTAGGTCGCCGCGGCAAAGAGCATGGGCCGGCGGGTGAACCTCGCCCGAGCCAAGGTCAACCCTTGCGTTTGTCGCCGGGAATCCGCTAAGGGACCCGAAGCTTGACCATGACCTCCGACAAGGTTTCTGCGGCAGGGACGTCCGGCGGCGGCGAACGCTGGATGTCGCCCGCCGAGGCGATGAAGTTCGCCTGGGCGCATTACAACGCCGGCCGCCTCGACCAGGCCGAGCGCATCGCCCGCCAGGTCGCCGGCCACGGCAACGGACATCCCGATGCCTTCCAGATGGTGGCGGTGATCGCCTACCGCCTGGGCCGCCACAAGGAGGCCGTCGCCTTCATGGAAAAGGCGGTGCAGCGGGCTCCCGCCGTGTCGGCCTTCCATTCCAACCTCTCCGAGATGACCCGCGTCCTCGGGCAGGTCGACCGCGCCGTTGCCGCCGGCCGCACCGCGGTCCAGCTCGATCCCGGTCATGCGCAGGCGCACAACAACCTCGGCATCGCGCTCTACGAAAGCGGCGACAAGGCCGCGGCCGAAGCCTCCTATCGCAAGGCGATCGGGCTGCGACTCGACTTCCCCGAGGCCTGGAACAACCTCGGCAACGTGCTGCGCGACCAGGGTCGCGAGGACGAGGCGCTCTCCGCCTACAACAAGGCGATCCAGGGCCGTCCGGACTACTCCGAGGCGCTCGCCAACAAAGGCCTGCTGCTGCGCGAGCAGGGCGACCTCAAGGTCGCCGAGCAGTGCTTCCGCCAGGCGGTCGGAGCGAGCCCCCGCAACGCCAACGCCGCCGTCTGCCTGGCGATGATCCGCCTGCTGCAGGGCGACCCCGGCGGCTGGCCCACCTATGAGGCGCGGCTCAATCTGCCTGGCGTGCGGCCGCCGCGCCTGCCCGGACGGCCCTGGCAGGGCGAGTCGCTGGCCGGCAAGCGGGTCCTGGTGCACGCCGAGCAGGGCCTCGGCGACACCATCAACTTCCTGCGTTACCTGCCGAAGCTGCAGGCGATGGAGCCGGGCGAGCTCCTGTTCGTGTCCCCGCCGCGCCTGCGCACCTTCCTGGAAGAGAATCTCGAGGGCGTGACGGTGATCGGCAAGGTCGGCGGCGCCGGCGAGGTCGACGCCGTCGTCTCGCTCCTGAGCCTGCCCTACAAGCTGCACGCCCGCAGCCTCTGCCTGCCGATGACCGAGCCCTACCTGCGGGCGGATGCGGGCAAGGTCGCCGAATGGCGCGAGCGGCTGGCCACGCGGACCGGGACGGCGGGCGATCTCAAGGTCGGTCTCGCCTGGGCCGGCAGTCCGACGCACAAGAACGACGCCAACCGCTCGATGCCCTTCGAGGCGCTGCTGCCGCTGTTCGACCTGCCGGGCGCCAGCTTCTTCAGCCTGCAGATCGGCCTGAAGGCGGGCGAGGTGAGCCGGGCCGAGGGCCGGGTCGTGGACCTGCAGCGCGAGGTCGACAACTGGCCGGACACCGCCGCGGCGATCTCGGCGCTCGACCTGGTGGTCTCGGTCGATACCTCGATCGTGCACATGACCGGGGCGCTCGGCCGCCCGGGCTGGCTCCTCCTGGCGCAGGTGCCGGACTGGCGCTGGGGACTGTCCGGCGAGCGCACGGACTGGTATCCCTCGCTGCGCCTGTTCCGGCAGGCGAACCGGCGCGACTGGGCCGGCACGGTCGCCGCCGTTCGCCGGGCGCTGGAGTCCGAGGTGGCGTCCCGCAGGTCGGCCTGAAGCCGGTCCCGGACAGGCATTTGGAAAGAAAGAAGCTCATGCAGCAGCAAGAAGGCAGCAAGCGGGAAGAAGGCGGCAAGCGCGTCCCGGTCGAGCAGGCGATGCAGCTTGCCTGGCAGCACTATCACGCGGGCCGCTACAAGCCGGCGGAGAACATCACCCGCCAGATCGTCGAGCGGCAGCCGTGGAACGTCGACGCCGTGCAGCTGCTGGGCGTGCTGGCCTACCACGCCGGCAACATCGACGAAGCCATCCAGATGACGGAGAAGGCGGCCGACCTGGCGCCGAACAACGCCTCCTTCCACAGCAATCTCTGCGAGATGTACCGGCAGAAGGGCGATCTGGAACGCTCGACCGCCGCCGGAGCGCGCGCGCTGGAGATCGATCCGCGCAACGGCCAGGCGCTGAACAACCTCGGCATCACCGAGTTCGAGCGCCGCGACTTCGCCGCGGCCGAGGGGCTCTACCGCCGCGCCCTCGAGGTCAGGCCGAACTTCCCCGAGGCGCTGAACAACCTGGGCAACGCCTTGAAGGCGCAGGGCCGCACCGAGGAGGCGCTGGCCTTCTACCAGGAGGCCCTCAACAAGCGGCCGAACTACGCCGAGGCGCACAACAACTACGGCGCTGCGCTGCGCGTGCTGCAGCGTTACGACGAGGCCGAGGCCGCCTTCCGCAAGGCCGTGCTCTGCAAGGCCAACTACGTCGAGGCCTACAACAACCTGGCGCTCACGCTCTGGGACAAGGAGCGGGTCGACGAGGCGCTCTCGATCCTGTCCCGCTCCATGGCGCTCCAACCCGACCGCGTCGAGCCGCTGGTGCTGATGGCGACGCTGCTGCTCGAGCAGGGCAAGCCGCAGGGCGCCCTTGCCGCCGCGCAGAAGGTCCTGAAGATCAAGCCGGATCACCTGCAGGCGCTGAACCTTCTCGGCCGCGTCCATCGCGATCTCGAGGACCTCGACAAGTCGATCGAGGTCTGTCGCCGCGCGCTGGCGATCAAGCCGGACTTCCCGGAGGCGCTGAACAATCTCGGCATCTCGCTGATGGAGATCGGCGACCTGAAGGGCGCCGAGGAGGCCCTGACCAAGGCCAAGGCGCAGCAGCCGGACTCGCTGCGCACGCTGATCAATCTCGCCTCGGCGAAGAAGTTCAAGGAGGGCGACCCGGACATCGCCAAGCTGGAGGAGGCGCACAAGCGCATCTCCACCATGGCGGAGGAGCAGCAGATGTCGCTGCACTACGCGCTGGGCAAGGCCTTCGACGACGTGAAGCGCTACCAGGAGGCCTTCGAGCAGTTCATCGCCGGCGCCCGCCTGAAGCGCAAGACGCTGAAGTACGACGAGGGCGCCACGCTCCGGCTCTTCGACCGCATCCGCCAGGTGTTCACCCCGAAGCTGCTGCAGGAGAAGCTGGGCCTGACCTCGCACAGCGGCGACAATCTCATCTTCATCGTCGGCATGCCGCGCTCCGGCTCGACGCTGACCGAGCAGATCATCGCCAGCCATCCGCAGGTCTACGGCGCCGGCGAGATCAAGCTGCTGCACCAGTCGGTGCAGAGCGTCGACCAGGCCTTCGGCGGCAACGTGCGCTACCCGGAGCTGATGCACCTGATGGAGAAGGGCGAGATCGACCAGCTCGCCAAGCACTACCTGACGCATCTGCCGAAGGCGCCGGACGGCAAGACGCATTTCACCGACAAGATGCTGACCAACTACTACTACGTCGGCCTGATCCACCTCGCCTTCCCGGAGGCGCGTATCATCCACACGCGGCGCCATCCGGCGGACACCTGCATCTCCTGCTACTCGAAGCTGTTCCGCGAGGACATGCCCTACACCTACGACCTGCAGGAGGTCGCGCGCTACTACCGGCGCTACAACGAGCTGATGAGCTACTGGCACCGCCTGCTGCCGCCGGGACGCATCTACGACGTGCACTACGAGCTGGTGGTGCAGGATCTCGAGGGCGAGGCGCGCAAGCTGCTCGACTACTGCCGCCTCGGTTGGGACGAGCGCGTGCTCGAGTTCCACAAGACAGAGCGCCCGGTGAAGACCGCAAGCGTCACCCAGGTGCGCCAGCCGATCTACAGCTCCTCGACCGAGCGCTGGCGCAACTACGGCCCGCTGGTCGACCCGCTGATCAAGGAGCTGGGGCCGCTGGCCAACTATCGGCCGGGCGTAGCGTCGCCGGCGGTGGCGGACGAAGGCATCCGGGTAGGCTGAGCTCAGGGGGAGGAGCCGGGGGATGAACGACGAAGCGCGCAAGACGCTGAGCCGCCGCAGCGGCCTGCGCCTGGGGCTGGGTGTCGGGCTGGCCTTGGCGGCTCTGACGCTGCCGGCGCTGCCCGCCGCGGGCGAGGATGCCGCGGTGCTGGGCTTCCGCTCGGCCCGCTTCGGCATGACCGAGGACGAGGTCCGCGACGCGATCAACAAGGACTTCGGCCTCGGCGGCGACCAGGTCGAGACCACGACGCCCGAGCTGGCGCGCACCAAGGTGCTGCGCATCAAGGTCAGCAACCTGATCGAGGATACCGGCGACGCCGTCGTCACCTATGTGTTGGGCTACCAGAGTCAGCGGCTGTTCCGCGTCAACGTCGTCTGGGGGACGCCGGTCAATCCGGAGACCACCGCCGCGCAGATCAACAAGGTGGCGACGCTGCTGCAGCAGTATTTCGACGGGCAGAAGTTCCCGCCGGAGAACGTCACGCGGCGCCTCAAGATCAACAACAACACGGTGATGCTGCTGCGCGCGGCCGACCTCGAAGGCCGCACCGTGGCGCTCTTGCTGCAGCAGGCCCAGGTGCAGCAGGAAGGCCAGGAGCCGAAGTGGGCCTATCTGCTGCGCCTCTCCTACATCCTCGACCCCGAGAACCTCGACGTCTACCAGCTCGAGCCCGGGGATTTTTGATAGCTCACCTCTCCCGAGGGTTCTTCGAAGCCAACCCTAGTTGTCTTCCCGGAAAGCGCGCAGCGCTTATCCGGGACCCATGGGACGGGAGGCTCGGAACGCCGCGTTCCGCGCGTATTCCTCGATGGGTCCCGGCTCTCCGCTTCGCTGCGGCCGGGAAGACATTTTTAATTTTGCAGAGCTGCCCGAGCTATTCCCGTCCCAGCACCGGACAGCGCTCGCTGGTCAGCTCGGTCTTCGGGTCGAACAGCACCACGACGCAGTTCCCCGTCGCGTGGATGCGGTAGCCCTTGAGCTCGCCCGGCTCGCCGCTCACGTCCATCGCCAGCACCAGCTTTGAGATCACCTGTGCGCTCATGCCGTCGGGCGCCTGCGCCACGGCGTAGACGTCCCAGATGCCGTCCTGCGGAAAGGTCACGTAGATGACGGGGTCGAGCTCCCCGTCGTGCCAGCCCGCGCTGGGGACCTCCGCCGTCACCACGAGCGCGCGCTGTGGCTCGGTGTCGGGCATCACCTGCAGGTCGACCAGCGCAGCGCCGAGGATGCGCTGGACCCCGACGTACTCCTCGTAGGTCTCGGCCTCGAGCGGCGCAGCGGCGGCGCAGCAGAGCGCCAGCGCCGCCGGCAGCGACTTCCAAAACAGCTTCATGCGAACGCTCCCTTGCCGTGGAGCGCCAGCCTATCAGCTGACCGTGAGACTCTGCACCGTGCAGCCGTCGCCGCCCTCGGGCAGCATCGAGCCGTCCAGCAGCAGCGTGACGCAGCCCTGGTCGGCGATGATGCGCCAGCCGGTGACGCCCTCGATCAGCGGCATCTCGATGGTCGCCGTCATCGGCACCAGCGCGTCGGTCGCCACGCCCTCCGGCGGGATCGCCATGGCGTAGATCTCGTAGACACCGTCCCAGGGCTGCACGAAGTAGGTGACCGGAACGAGCTGCGGATCGGTCCAGCCGCCGCTTGCGACGTCGAAGGTGACGGTCAGCGTGACGCTCTCGTCGGTTACGATGGCGCCGTCGACGCTGCTGATCTGCGTGGCGTAGAGCGCGCGCGGATCGGCGTCGACGAAGCTCGCCATGCCGCAGGCGAGGCTGGCGCCGGCCCCGGCGATGGCGAAGAGAGCGGCGGCGGAAAGGGTACGGAGCACCTGCATGGGGCAATCCTCCCCGGATTGTGGAAGAGGCAAAGCTCGGCGCCGGTCACGGCGGAATTGCGGCTGCACCGCGGCTGGTGTATGACCGTCGCCGTTTTGGGAGCCCTTCGATGAGCCGCCGCGCCAAAATTGCTGTGAGTCTTTGCGCGCCCCGCGGCCGTCTGCCGATCGCGGGGTTCCGTTCGTTCAAGCCGGCGCGACAATAACCGCGAGTCCTATTCGCTGCCGCCGCACGCCGACGCGTGCGGCCGTTCTTCCTTGCTTTTCAAGGACTCGCTTCCATGTCGCTCGATCTCGGCCTGCTCGCAGGCGCCGCCCTCATTGGGCTTTCCATTGCCGCTCCGGTCGGACCCATCGCGCTGCTGATCGTCCAGCGGACGCTGGCCGAGGGCTTTGCCATCGGTCTTGCCTGCGGCCTCGGCACCGCCCTGGCTGATGCACTCTACGGCTGCCTTGCCGCCTTCGGCCTCATCGCGGCCTCGCCGCTGCTGGAGGACGTTTCGCGCTGGGTCGGCCTC
>DATEDK010000411.1:0-3120 GCA_035281685.1 Kiloniellales bacterium
GGCATGTTCGAGCATGTCGGCAAGAGGAACTACCGCGAGTTCTTCACCAAGCTGCATGCGCTGCTGCACGAGGACGGCGTTGCCGTGCTGCACACCATCGCCCGCTTCAACGAGCCGGGACCTATTCACCCCTTCATCCGCAAGTACATCTTCCCCGGCGCCGACGTGCCCACCCTCTCCGAGATGATGCCGGAGATCGAGCAGAGCGGCCTTCTGGTCACCGACATCGAGGTGCTGCGCCTGCACTACGCCGAGACGCTGAGGCTCTGGCGCAAGCGTTTCAGCGAGAACCGCAAGGCGATCGCCGAGCTCTACGACGAGCGCTTCTGCCGCATGTGGGAGGCCTACCTGGTCGGCTGCGAGATGGGCTTCCGCTACCAGGGCCTGATGAACGTGCAGATCCAGATGGTGCGCGATCAGAACGCCCTGCCGATGACCCGCGACTACATGGTCGACTGGGAGCGCCGGCAGGAAGCCAAGGAGCGGCGGCCGCAGGCGGCGGAATAGGGCGGCGCTAGGCCGGTTTCGCCGGCAGCTTGCGGAACAGGCGATCGGTCAGCCAGGGCGGGAGCGCGCCGAGATACCAGACGAGCCAGTAGAGCGGCCAGGGGAAGGCGATGCGCGCCTTGTTGCGCGCGAGCCCGCGGGCCATCACGCGCGCCGCCTTCTCCGGGCTCCACAGGAACGGCATGGGGAAGCCGTTGCTGTCGGTCATCGGCGTCTTCACGAAGCCGGGGCAGATCACCGAAACGCCGATGCCTTCGCCGTGCAGGTGCCCGCGCAGGCCTTCTCCCCAGGTCTTCACCCAGGCCTTGGAGGCGCAGTAGGCCGGCGCGCCCGGGAAGCCCCGGAAGCCGGCGAGCGACGAGAGCAGGGCGATCTGCCCGCGGCCACGCCGGCGCATCGCCGCCAGGACCGGCTCGACCGTGTTGAGGACGCCGTCGATGTTGATGTCGGTGATGCGCCGCGCCTGCTCCGGCGGCTCGTCGCCCTTGCCGGTGCTGCCCGAGATGCCGGTACCGGCCGAGACGCCGGCGCTCGCGATGACGAGGTCGATCGGTGCCTGGCGGTCGGCCGACTCGACGAAAGCGGTCACCGCCGGGGCGTCGCGGACATCGAGGACTCCGTTCAGCACGGTGGCGCCCTTGGCGCGGCAATCCGCGGCGACCGCATCGAGCCGCGCCGAGTCGCGGCCGGTCAGCGCCAGCGTGACGCCTGGGGCGGCGTAGTGCCGGGCCAGCGCGGCGCCCAGGCCGCTGGAGGCGCCGGTGATCAATATGCTCTGGACCCTCTGGGGCATGCTCTTCCTCCGCCGGGGCGCTCTGCTATAAGGCTCGGCACCGTTCCACTGTCGGCAGGATAGAGACCCGCGCATGGCTTCGTCACGACCGCTCGCCTCGATGACGGGCTTCGCGCGCGTGACCGGTGCCGACGGCGGCCTCACCTGGGCCTTCGAGGCGAAGAGCGTGAACGGCAAGTCGCTCGACCTGCGCGTCCGCCTGCCGCAGGGCCAGGAAGGTCTGGAGCTGCCGCTGCGCCAGGCCGCCCAGCGGCACCTGACGCGCGGCAACGTGCAGCTCAGCCTCACCTTCGACCGCGGCGCGGAACCCCAACGCCTGGCGATCAACGAACCGCTGCTGGAGGAGATGCTGGCGCTGGCCCGCAGGCTGGAGGCGCGAGGGCTGGCACCCGCCAGCGTCGACGGTCTCCTGGGCCTGCGCGGCATCGTCGAGCCTTTGGAGGAGACCAGCGACGAGAAGGCGCGCGAGAGCCTGCAGGCGGCGCTCCTGGCCGATGCGGAGCGCCTGTTCCAGGGCCTGGCGGCACAGCGCGCCCAGGAAGGTGCCGCCTTGCGGACCACGCTTCTGGCACAGCTCGACCTCATGGCCGACCTGGTGAGCCAGGCGGCCGGCCTGGGTGGCGCGCAACCGCAGGCGATCCGGGCGCGCCTTGCCGCGCAGGTGGCGGACCTGCTCGGCACGCAGCCGGGCCTGCCGGAGGAGCGCCTGGCGCAAGAGGTGGCGCTGCTGGCGGTGAAGGCCGACGTGCGCGAGGAGCTGGACCGGCTGACCGCGCATGGCCAGGAGCTGCGCCGGCTGGTCGAGGAGGGCGGCGCGGTCGGCCGCAAGCTCGACTTCCTCTGCCAGGAGCTGAACCGCGAGGCGAACACGCTTTGCGCCAAGGCGGCCGATCTCGAGATGACCCGCGTCGGCCTAGCGCTCAAGGGCCTGGTCGACCAGCTGCGCGAGCAGGTGCAGAACGTCGAATGAGCGGGGCGACGGAACAGCGGAAGATCAGGGCCTTTGAGCCGGCGCCGATCAAGCGGCGCGGCTTCATGATGGTGCTCTCCTCGCCCTCGGGGGCGGGCAAGACGACGATCACGCGCAAGGTCCTGGAGCGCGATCCGACGTTCACCCTCTCGGTCTCCGCGACCACGCGGGCGCGCCGGCCGGGCGAGGTGCACGGCCGCGACTATCTCTTCGTCTCCCCGGGGGAGTTCGAGGCCATGGTGCAGGAGGGCGAGTTCCTGGAGCACGCCCTGGTCTTCGGCCACCGCTACGGCACGCCGGCGGGCCCCGTCTTGAAGGCGCTGGAGGAGGGGCGCGACGTGATCTTCGACATCGACTGGCAGGGCACGCAGCAGGTGGCCGAGAAGGCGCGGGCCGACCTGGTCAGCGTCTTCATCCTGCCGCCCTCGATGAGCGAGCTGGAGCGCCGCCTCTACGCCCGCGCCCAGGACGGCGAGGAGGTCGTGCGCCGCCGCATGGCCAGCGCCACCGACGAGATGAGCCATTGGGCCGAGTACGACTACGTGCTGGTGAACCGCGACTTCGACGACTCGGTGCGCAAGGTCGAGGCCATCGTGCAGGCCGAGCGCCTGCGCCGCGCCCGGCAGGTGGGATTGGCGGCGTTCGTGCGCAAGCTGCGCGGGAGTTAGACGAGAGCAACCGACCCAACGCCCCTCACCCTGTCCCTCTCCCCGCTCCGCGGGGCGAGGGGACGGCAACGTCGAGGGGAGTGCAGACATTTTCGGAGGACAGAAGGCCAGGGGTCCCCTCGCCCCGCGGGGCGAGGGGGACGGCAACGTCGAGGGGAGGGCAGACATTTTCGGAGGACAGA
>DATEDK010000412.1:0-2339 GCA_035281685.1 Kiloniellales bacterium
ACGGCCCCGACGGCATCGAGGCCTCGCTGGCCCTGGAGCCGGAGGATGGCGCGCTCACCATCTGGTCGGTCGCGGTCGCCCCGCCCCTCCAGGGCACCGGGCTCGGTAGCGCGCTCCTGGGCTTCGCCGAGGAGCGGGCGCTCGAGCTGGGCCGCCCGGAGATCCGGCTCTTCACCAACGCGAAGATGGCCGGCAACGTCGAGCTCTATGCGTCCAAGGGCTATCTCGAGACCCGGCGCGAGAGACTTCCCGACCGCACGATTGTCTACATGGCAAAACGCCTGTAGAGCAGCAGTCGACTGCTGGGCGGGGGAGCGAAACCATCGTGAGAATCGCGCGTGTTTTGGTCATTCTGCTTGGTCTCGTCTGGTCCGCCTCAGCGGCGCGGGCGGCGGACCCAGCTTACTTCGAGGTGCAGGGACTGAAGGCCGATGAGGCGCTGACCCTCCGCGCCTCCGCGTCGAATCAGAGCGAGGCCGTGGGCCAACTGCCGAACGGCACTCTGCTGCGCAACCTCGGCTGCCAGGAGCACAAGGGCACCAAGTGGTGCAACGTGCAGCCGGCCGACGACGCGGTCGTGCGCGGCTGGGTCGAGCACCGGTACCTGCGCGAGGCCAACGCGCCCGCGAGCCAGCCCCTCGGCGACGCCAGCGACGAGCAGGCAACCGGCGAGGCCCAGTGCAAGCTGAAGGCGCACCCCGACGTCACCTCCTGCTTCTACGTCGCGACGCGCTACAGCGGCGGCTCCGCCACCGTGGTGCTGACCTACGCCGGCGGCATGAAGCGGGTGCTCGAGTACCAGAACAGGAAGTTTCATCCGCAGGTCGGCGACGAGACGGTCGCGACCGAGAAGAAGGGCGACCAGTTCGTGATCTCCGTCAACCACGGCGCCGAGGTCTTTCACCTTCCTGCCACCGCCGTGCTCGGTGGCGGCGACTGAACGCGAGGAGCTTGCCTTGTCCGCCTTCCACGCCCTGCCCCGCTGGCCGCAGCCCGCCGTCGCGATCGCCGGCCGCGCCGAGCGCTTTCCGGTGCGCCGCATCTTCTGCATCGGCCGCAACTACGCCGACCACGTGCGTGAGATGGGCGGCGATCCCAGCCGCGGCACCCCCATCTTCTTCATGAAGCCGGCCGATGCGCTGGTCGAGAGCGCGATCGCCTATCCTCCGGACGGCGACCTGCATTACGAGGTCGAGCTGGTGGCGGCGCTGGGCGAGGATCTGCAGCCCTGGGGCTATGCCGTCGGCCTCGATCTCACGCGGCGCGATCGCCAGGCCAAGGCGAAGAAGGACGGCACGCCCTGGGAGGCCGCCAAGGCCTTCGAGGGCTCCGCGGTCGTCGGTCCGCTCCTGCCGGCCGCGCAGTGGAACGGCCCGGCGAGCCAGGCGATTCGTCTCAGCGTCAACGGCGCGACGCGCCAGGACGCGCGCCTCGACCAGATGATCTGGGCCCTGCCGGAAATCCTGAGCGAGCTGCAGCAAAGCTTCACGCTGAAACCCGGCGATCTCGTCTTCACCGGCACACCCGCCGGCGTCGGCGCGCTGGCGAAGGGTGATCGGGTCGAGGCGTCGGTCGATGGCTTGCCAGGATTGAGCACGAGGGTCGTGTAACCGACCAAAGCCCCTCACCCTGTCCCTCTCCCCCTTCGGGGGCGAGGGGACGGCAGCGTTGAAAGCGGGCCAGGGGTCCCCTCGCCCCGCGGAGCGGGGAGAGGGACAGGGTGAGGGGCCCTCGGTCGGTCTTGTCCGTCGCGAGCGCATCCGGCAGGTAGTGAGCCGTGACCACCCCGCAATCCCTCTCCCGGGCGCAGGCGCGGCGCATCGCGCTGGCGGCGCAGGGCTTCGCCGACAAGCGTCCCACAGGCCGTATCGACGCGCGCCATCTCACCCGGGTGCTCGACCGCGTCGGCCTCTTCCAGATCGACTCTGTGAACGTGCTGGTCCGCTCGCACTACCTGCCGGCCTTCGCGCGGCTCGGGGCCTATCCGGCCGAGCTGATCGAGAAGCTCGCCTACGGCCGCCGCCGCCAGCTCTTCGAGTACTGGGGCCACGAGGCCTCGCTGATTCCGCTGGCGCTGCAGCCCTACCTGCGCTGGCGCATGGCCGATGCCGAGAGCGGACGCGGCACCTACGGCGCGCTGCAGCGCTTCCGCAAAGAGAACCGCGCGCTGGTCGACGCGGTCGAGCGCGAGATTCGCGACCGCGGCCCGCTCGGTGCCGGCGAGATCGAGAGTGCCAGCAAGAGCCGCCCCGGCTGGTGGGAATGGGGCGAGGCGAAGATGGCCCTGGAGTGGCTCTTCTGGGCCGGGCGCATCACCACGGCCAGCCGCCGCAACTTCG
>DATEDK010000413.1:0-4887 GCA_035281685.1 Kiloniellales bacterium
TCAGCGCCTCGAGAGATGCGTCCGCGCCCAATGCACGCGTCGCCTCGGCCACCGCTTGGAAGGCTTCGACGCGGCGGTAACCCAGGCCCTCGAGCGCGCTGACCGCATCCTCCGCCGCCTTGCCCAGGCTTGCGGTGCCGAGGCCGGCGGCTGCCGGCGGCGCATCGGTGCCGCTCTGCCAGGCGCCCATGCCCAGGGCGATGTTGCCGACCTTGTCCTTGAGCTCGGTCACCAGCCGCTGCGCCAGCTTCGGGCCGACGCCGCTGGCGCGGTTCAGGGTCTTCCTGTCCTGCGCGGCGATCGCCTGGGTCAGCTCCGAGGGCGACAGCACGGAGAGGATGGAAAGCGCGACGCGGCTGCCCACACCCTGCACGGTGTTCAGCAGGCGGAACCAGGCGCGCTCGGCCGCGTCGGCGAAGCCGTAGAGATGGATGTGGTCCTCGCGCACGTGCGTCTCGATCAGGAGGCCCGCGCCGGTGCCGCGTTCGCCCAGCCGCGAGAGCGTGCGCGCCGAGGCGAAGACCAGATAGCCGACGCCGTTCACGTCGAGGATGACGTGCCCCTCGCCCAGCTCGTCGATGCGCCCGGTGAGCTTGCCGATCATCGACCCACCTTCGCCCACACGCTCAGCGTCTGCCGGTGATGGCTGTGGCAGATCGCGACCGCCAGGGCATCGGCCGCGTCGGCATTGTCCAACGGCACGCCGGGCAGCAGCCGGCCCACCATCATGGAGACCTGCAGCTTGTCGGCGTGGCCGGTGCCGACCACGGCCTTCTTCACGATCATCGGCAGGTACTGCGCGACCGGCAGGCCGGCGCTGGCCGGCGCCAGGAGCGCGATGCCGCGCGCCATGCCGAGCTTCAGCGTCGAGGCCGGGTTCTGGTTCGCCAGCGTCTCCTCCACCGCGACCTCGTCGGGCGCGAAGCGGCGCAGCAGGTCGCCGATCGCGGCATGCAGGTAGTCGAGACGGCACGCCAGTTCCTGGCGCTCGTCGGTGCGGATCACGCCGTTGGCGACGTGCGAAAGGCGATTGCCCTCGGCGACGATGACGCCCCAGCCGGTCGACCGGAGCCCGGGATCGATGCCGAGGACGCGCAAGGGCCTTGCGCCTCAGCTCGCCAGGCGCTGCAGCACCTCGTCCGAGACCTCGTAGTTGGCGGCCACGGTCTGGACGTCGTCGTTCTCGTCGAGCGCCTCGAGCAGGCCGAAGAGCGCCTCGGCCGCCTCGCCCTCGACCGGCACGGTGTTCTGCGGCCGCCAGGCCTGGCGCGCCTCCTGCGGATCGCCGAACTTGGCGGCGAGCGCGTCGCGCACGCCCATGACGTCCTCCGGCGCGGTGATGATCTCGTGCGTATCGGCGCTCGACTGCACGTCGTTCGCGCCCGCCTCGACCGCCGCCTCGAAGATCTGGTCGGCGCTCGCCACCTTGGCCGGATAGACGATGCGGCCGACGCGCTCGAACATGAAGGAGACCGAGTTGGTCTCGCCCAAGGCGCCGCCGTTCTTGGCGAAGAGCGTGCGCACGTCGCCCGCGGTGCGGTTGCGGTTGTCGGTCAAGGCCTCGACGATGATGGCGATGCCGCCGGGCCGTAGCCCTCGTAGCGGATCGACTCGTAGTTGGTCTCCTTGTCGTCGCCGCTCGCGCGCTTGATCGCACGCTCGATGTTGTCCTTCGGCATGTTCTGCGCGCGTGCCGCCAGCACCGCGCCGCGCAGGCGCGGGTTCATCGCGGGGTCAGGCAGGCCGGACTTGGCGGCGACGATGATCTCGCGCGTGAGCCGGGCGAAGATGCGGGCGCGCTTCTTATCCTGCGCGCCCTTGCGGTGCATGATGTTGGCGAACTGTGAATGGCCGGCCATCGAGGGGGTCCTGGAAAGGGATCGGTGAGTTTACTAGGGTCCGCCGGGGTGTCGCGAGAGGGACCGACTCCGGCTGGCGGCGCCTTCTAGCAGACCGGCACCCAGGGCCGGAAGTGCCCTAGCCAGGCCGCGCCGGGCTGAGTTTCCCGCCGATCCTGACTGCCTCGGCGCGCGTGGCGAGCCCGGTCCTGTCGTCGGTCTCGACGTAGAGGCCGCAGAGGGTCCCCTCCCCGGTGGCGACCGACAGCCGCTCCGTGCCGATCTTCTTGACAAAGCGCTGGATCGGCTGGGCCTTGTCCATGCCGATGACACTGTCGTAGTCGCCGCACATGCCGGCATCGCTCTGATAGGCCGTGCCGCCCGGCAGGATCATCACGTCGGCGGTCGGCACGTGCGTGTGCGTGCCGACGCAGACGGAGACGCGGCCGTCGACCACGTGGCCCATCGCCATCTTCTCGCTGGTCGCCTCGCCGTGGAAATCCAGCAGGATGGCGTCGACCGTGCCGCCGAGGCGGTAGGCGGTCAGGATCTGCTCGACCGCCTGGAAGGGGTCGTCGAGCGGGTCCATGAAAAGCCGCCCCATCAGGTTCAGCACCAGCACCTTCTTGCCGCGCTGCGTGGGGAAGACCGCCGCGCCGCGGCCGGGCGTGCCGCGCGGGAAGTTGTGCGGGCGCAGCAGGCGCGGCTCGCCCTCGATGAAGGAAAGCGCTTCCTTCTGGTCCCAGGAGTGGTTGCCGCCGGTCAGCACGTCCGCGCCGGCGGCGAAGAGCTCGTCGGCCACCGTGCGGGTGATGCCGAAGCCCGCCGCGGCGTTCTCGCCGTTCACGATGCAGAGGTCGGGAGCGAGGCTTTTCCTGAGCTCCGGCAGATGTTTGGCCAGAGCCTCGCGGCCCGGCCTGCCGACGACGTCACCCAGGAAGAGCAGGCGCATCAGGGTGAAGTGCGCCACGAGCGCCGATGGGTCAAGTCATAGCCCCTCTCCCCTCCGCGGGAGTTGGGGTGAGGGGGGTCGGTCGGTGCGACTCTCGACAATTGCACCAACCGACCCCCCTCACCCCGACCCTCTCCCGCTGCGGGGAGAGGGAGGACTTCACCGGCGGTGCAGGTGCTGCAAGGATCGTGCGTGCCCTACAGCTACGCCGCCGTTCCCGACCATCAGCGCAGCGGCCTCTGCCGCGCCATCCTCGAGGCCCTGCCCGCCTGGTTCGGGATCGAGGCGGCGCGCGAGGTCTATATCGCCGAGGTGGCGGAGCTGGCGATGGTCGCGGCCTATGACGGCGAGCGGCCGGTCGGCTTCGCCACGCTGAAGCCGCAGACGCCGGCCGCAGCAGAGCTGCACCTGATCGGGGTGCTGGAGAGTCACCACCGCTGCGGCATCGGCGCTCAGCTGCTGCGGCGGATCGAAGCGCTCGCCCGCGCGCAGGGCGCCCGCTTCCTGACGGTGAAGACGCTCGCTCCCTCGCACGCCGACCCCGGCTACGCCGCCACGCGCGCTTTCTACGAGCGCCAGGGATTCCTGCCGATCGAGGTCTTCCCGCTCCTCTGGGGCAAGGAGAACCCTTGCCTGCTCATGGCGAAGCCGCTGCTCTGGCGAGCGCCTGGTCCAGGGTGACGATCTCCGCATCCAGCTGCCGCGCCAGCCAGAGATAACAGGCGTCGTAGACGGTGAGCCCGGCGGCAACCGCCATGTTCAGGCTCGCCCGGGGGTCGACCTCGACGAGCTCGACGCGCAGCCGGTCGAAGTCCGCGAAGGCATCCAGCAAATCGGAGCGCTGCGAAGGGTGTTTGCGGATCTTGATCCAGCAAACGTTCGCCACCTCCAGCGGCAGCAAAGTTGGCGCGACCAACGTTGCCGATGCGAACCGCTCGGCTACGGCTTCGGCATCGGGCTCGGCGAAGAGGACGGCCGCGATCGCCGAGGCGTCGGCAACCCTGATCTCCATCAGCGGCGTTCGCGATCCGCGCGAACGATTGTTGCCGCCTCGCGAGGGGTCTTCAGACCACGGCGGCGAAGCTCGGCAAGCACGTCGCGAACGCCGTTGCCAGTGCCGGCAACTGCCGCCTCCAGGATGGCGAGGCACTCTCCCTGCAAGGAGCGATGGTTGGCTTGAGCGCGCCGCCGCAGGCGCTCAACCAAATCATCCGGCGCATTCTTGATCGACAGGTTGACGGTCATCGGGTCCTCCAATATTACTCCAATATGGAGCCGAAATGGAGCATGAGCAAGTCGCCGCTACCTGAACTTTCGGTCACGCACCTGGCATTCCCGGACGTGAAAGCGCCGCGCGCAACAGCGGAGGCTGCGCACAAGTATCCCTGGCTAGCGCGCTGGCGACGAGCACGCGCTCCTGGCGCTGTTCGTCGACGCCTCGAAGGACTGAACTCAGGCTAGCTCGATCGCCTCTTGCTCGGTGACGATCCAGTCGAGCCGCTGGTCGTGCTCGTCGCGTGGGACGGCATCCACCTCCTGTGCGGCGAAGGCGAGGCCGATGGCGAGGCGCGGACCGGTCGCGCGCAAGGCCTCCAGCGTGCGGTCGTAGAAACCGCCGCCGTAGCCGACGCGGTAGCCGGCGCGGTCGAAGGCGAGCAGCGGGCAGAACAGCACCCTAGGCTCGATCACCGCCTTCTCGGGCGAGGGGATCGAGGTGCCGAAGCCGCCGGGCATCAGCTTGTCCGTCGGCCGCCACCGGCGGAACACCAGCGGATGCGCCTTCTTCGCCACCACCGGCAGGCCTACCGCATGGCCCGCGAAGTGCAGGCGGGCGAGCAGAGGCCGTGTGTCGAGCTCGTCGCCCATCGGCCACCAGACCGAGCAGGGCGCGCCTTCGGGCAGCGCGATATGGCTGAAGATACGGGCGGCCACGGCGTGGCCGGCCTCGGGCGCCGCGGCGGCGGCCTGGCTGCGGCGTGCCATGGCCTCGCGGCGCAGGCGCGCTTTCTGTTCCAGCAAAAGGCTGTCTTCGATCATGAGAGGGAAGAGTGGTGCCGCAGCGGCCGTTGGCGTCTACATCCTCCGCGGCCTGCTAGT
>DATEDK010000414.1:0-3349 GCA_035281685.1 Kiloniellales bacterium
AAAGGCGCGCAGGTCGATCGCCCGCTCGCCCGCGGGAGCGAAATCGATGACCAGCCGCCAGCCGCGCGCGTGGTCCAAGGGCTCGGCATAGGTGCCGAGGATCTCGCCGCCGCTCGCCGTCACCACCGGCTGTACGGTCTCGACCGTGGCGAGCGCCGCCGCCTGGCCGCCCTCGAAGTCGATGACGATGCGCTGCGGGTCGCCCGGCAGCGTGCCGGAGGCGGGATAGGGCACCTCGGCGTAGGAAACACGAGCGACGCTCTCCGCCTGCACCGTCAGAGCGCTGTCCATGGGATTGTAGGCGGCCGGCAGCGTGGCTTCGCCGAAGCTCAGGGCGGTGCTCGGCGCGAGCAGCAAGGCGAGCGCAACCACCTGTCCTGACTTGAGAATTGGCAACCGGCCCATGACTCGGCTCCGCCCTGTCAAGAGGCATAACGCCGGAGCGCCGGAATCGTTGCAGCGATCGCGATCACAACCGTCCGGGTAATCCTTCGAGTGGGAACGGCCGGCGCAGCGGACCGTTGCCGCGCCATGAAACCGCAGACCCAGCGACGGCAGCCCGGCCGCGAAAGCAAGATGGACCCGAGGCCCGACTACCGGCCGCGCTTTCCGGGCGTGGGCAAGCTCGCCGGCAAGGTGGCGCTGATCTCCGGCGGCGACAGCGGCATCGGCCGCGCGGTTGCCGTCGCCATGGCGCGAGAGGGCGCGCGCATCGCCATCGTCTACCTGGAGGAACACCCCGATGCGCGGGAGACCGTGGCACTGGTCGAGGCCGAGGGCAGCGAGGCCGTCGCGATCGCCGGCGACATCGGCAGCGAAGCCTTCTGCAAGCGCGCGGTGAAGAAGACGGTCGACACCTTCGGCCGGCTCGACATCCTGGTGAACAACGCGGCCGAGCAGCACGTGGCGAAGGAGCCGCTCGACTTCGGCGCCGAACAGCTGACGAAGACCTTCCGCACCAACGTCTTCGGCTATTTCTTCCTGACCCAGGCGGCGCTGCCGCATCTCGAGGAAGGCGCGGCGATCATCAACACGACCTCGATCACCGCCTTCCGCGGCAGCGGCACGCTGATCGACTACGCGGCCACGCGCGGCGCCATCGTCGCCTTCACCCGCTCGCTCTCCGAGGCGCTGATCGAGAAGGGCATCCGCGTCAACGCCGTGGCGCCCGGCCCGATCTGGACGCCGCTGATCCCGGCCTCCTTCGACGCCAAGCGCGTCGCCGACCACGGCAAGTCCGTGCCGATGGAGCGCCCCGGCCAGCCGAACGAGGTGGCGCCCTGCTATGTCTTCCTCGCCAGCGAGGAGGCCTCCTACATCTCCGGCCAGGTGCTGCACCCGAACGGTGGATATGTGGTGGGAAGCTGATTCCCTCCACCATGCGGAGCATGGGGGAGGGCCAGGGAGGGGGTGTCGACAAACGAGTTGCTTCGTCGAGACCCCCTCCCCAACCCTCCCCTACGCTGCGCGTGGGAGAGGGAGTCTCACTCGACCGCGAAGTGCTCGGCCGGCGGGTCCATGATCGGGGCGGCACCGGCCTGCATCGCGGCCCAGTGGCCTTCGGCAAGCGGCAGCACGCGGGCGAACCAGAACTTGGCGCTCGCCAGCTTCTCGGCGTGGAAGGCGGCGTCGACGCGGCCGGCCTCCTTGGCCTTGGCCGAAGCCTCGACCAGCCTGAGCCACTGCCAGGCGAGCAGCGTCAGGCCGAAGAGGCGCTGGAAGTCGACGCCGGCGGCGCCGGCCTCGGCCGGGTCGGTCGCGATCTGCGCCTGCAGCCAGTCGGAGGCCGCCTGCAGGCGGCGCAGCGCCAGGTGCATGGCGTTGGTCAGCTCCGGCTCGCCCACGGTCGCCGCGGACTTCGCCATGGTGTTCAAGAGGTGCTTCCAGGCGCGGCCCTCGTCGCGCGGGATCTGCCGGCGGATCAGATCGAGCGCGAGCATGCCGTTGGCGCCTTCCTGGATCATCGCGATGCGCCCGTCGCGCAGCAGCTGCTCGACGCCGTTGGCGCGGATGTAGCCGTGGCCGCCCAGCACCTGCAGGCAGTCGTTGGTCGCGGCGAAGCCGAGGTCGCTCAGCACCGCCTTGACTGTGGCGGTCAGCAGCGCGAGCCACTCGGCCGCCTCCCTGCGCCGCGCCTCGTCGGGATGGCGCGCCGCGAGATCGACCTCGAGGCCGAGCCAGAGGTAGGTCAGCCGCGCCGCCTCGACGAAGGCGCGCGTGCCGAGCAGCATGCGCCGCACGTCGGGATGGCAGAGGATCGGATCGGCCGGCGCCTCGGGCCGTGCCGCTCCGCGCGGGCTGCGGCCCTGCAGGCGCTCGGCCGCATAGGGGGCGGCGATCTGATAGGCGGCGCTGGCTGTCGCGAGACCCTGGGAGCCGACGATCAGGCGCGCCGCGTTCATCATGTCGAACAGCACCATCAGGCCGCGCTTCTGCTCGCCCAGCAGCCAACCGCTGGCGCCGTCCAGCGCCATCTGGCAGGTGGCCGAGGCGGCGTAGCCCATCTTGTGCTCGAGGCTGACGGCGGCGAGCGCATTGCGCGTGCCGTCCGGCAGGAGCTTCGGCACGACGAAGAGGCTCAAGCCCCGTGAGCCGGCGGGGTCGCCCTCGGCGCGCGCCAGCACGAGGTGGACGATGTTCTCGGTCAGGTCGTGGTCGCCGCCGGAGATGAAGATCTTCGTGCCGGAGAGACGCCAGGTGCCGTCCGCCGCGGGCATGGCTTTGGTCTTGATCAGGCCGACGTCGGTGCCGCAGTGCGGCTCGGTCATCATCATCGTGCCGCCAAAGCGACCGTCGGCGAGGCCCCTGAGGTAGCGCTCCTGCTGCTCGGGCGTGCCGTGCCGCTTCACCATGCGATAGACCATGGCGAAGAGGCCGACGTAGTCGGCGAAGCCCATCGAGGCGGACGTCACCATCTCGTTGACCGCAAAGGCCACCACCTCCGGCAGCCCCTGTCCGCCGTCGTCGGCCTCGGCGGTGAGCCCGTTCCAGCCGCCGTCGACCCAGGCGCGGTAGGCCCGGCGCAGCGCGGCGGGCGTGGTGACGCCGCCGTTCTCCAGCCGGCAGCCCTCGGCATCGATACCCTGGTTGATCGGCTGCACGACCTCGCCGGCAAGTCGCCCGGCCTCCTCCAGCACCTGGTCGATCAGCGCGCGGTCGAGGCCGGGGAAGGCGCCGGTCTCGGCGAGCGCCTTCTCGGCGCCCAGCACCTCGTGCAGCACGAAGCGGATCTCGTCGAGCGGCGCGCGGTAACGGGGCATGGCTCTATCCCAGGCTGTCGAGGACCTGTCCCGCCGCGCGGCGCCCGCTCTCGTAGGCGCCGTGCAGCGAGGAGGGATTGTGCGGCGAG
>DATEDK010000415.1:0-3616 GCA_035281685.1 Kiloniellales bacterium
CAAAGGATCAGCGTATCGCCCCGGGGATCTAAGGCCTGACGCGCCCCGCAGCACCGGAAGCGATAGTTAGGCACGCGCCATCCGGCTGGCAAGGCGCTCCAGACGGTGCGCCAGCTTGGCGAGCGTCGCCTCGCTGCCCCCCACGCCGGCCTGCTGGCGGCGCTCGAGCTCGGCATAGGCGTCCGACAGCTCGTCGGCCAGCAGGAGGGCGGTCATCACCAGGAGCCGCGGCTCGCCCACCTGGCCGACCGCGCTCGCGACCTCCTTGACCCGCTTGTTCACCACTTCGGCCATCTCGCCGAGATGCTCTTCCTGGCCATCCTCGCAGGAGAACTCGTAGTCGCGGCCGTTGATCGAGACGGAAAGCTTTCCCATGGCCTCAACCTAACACGAACCCCCGGCGTCGGTTCACGCCTCGACCTTGGTCAGGAGGCCCTGCAGCCGCTCGATCGCCTTGTCCAGGCGCTGCTGGGTCGTCTCCAGCAGGCGGCCGAGGGCCGCCGCGTCCCTGCGCGCCGCCTCGGTCTCGCCCGCGGCACGGGCCGCCTCGGCCTTCGCCGCCTCGGCCTCCTGGCGCGCGGCCTCCAGCCGCTGGCGCAGCTCCTTCTCGCGCGCCTCCGCCCGCTCCTCGATCGCCGATACCGCGTTCTCCAGGCGAGCCAGCGCGCGGTCCACCTGGCTCTTTGTCTCGTCCATGCTGGTCTTTCCTTGCTTCTCTGCGACTCGTCGGGCGAGGCGGCGCGCGGACTCTAGCCATCAACGGCAGCCGGTCAACGCAGAGCTGACCCGCCCGCAGCCGCTTGTTGGCGGCCGCCTGTTGACGGGGGTGGAACCCAGCGGCAAGTTGCGCCCGCCTCAACCTTCCCGCTGCCCGCAGGATTGCCGCACCCTTCGCGATGCCACTTCCTTCGCTTCGCCGCCCGAGCCCCTGCTTCAGCCCGGAATCCGCGCTCTCCCGCGCCTCCGCTCCCGCCGTCCGGCACCAGGATCTCGCCAACGCCATCCGCGCGCTTGCGATGGACGCCGTGGAGAAGGCGAAATCGGGCCATCCCGGCATGCCGATGGGCATGGCGGACGTGGCGACCGTGCTTTTCCAGGAGCAGCTGAAGTTCGATGCCGCGCGGCCGGACTGGCCGGATCGCGACCGCCTGGTGCTCTCGGCCGGGCACGGCTCGATGCTGCTCTACGCCCTGCTCCATCTCACCGGCTATCCGGAGATGACGCTGGAGGAGATCAGGAACTTCCGCCAGCTCGGCAGCAGGACCGCGGGTCATCCCGAGTACGGCCATGCGCCCGGCATCGAGACCACCACCGGACCGCTGGGCCAGGGCCTCGCCAACGCGGTCGGCATGGCGCTGGCCGAGCGGCACCTGAACGCGGTTTTCGGCGACGATCTGGTCGACCACCGCACCTGGTGCATCGCCGGCGACGGCTGCCTGATGGAAGGCATCAGCCACGAGGCGATTTCGCTGGCGGGCCATCTCAAGCTCTCGCGTCTGATCGTGCTTTTCGACGACAACCGCGTCTCGATCGACGGACCGACCGAGCTTGCGGTCTCCGACGACCAGCTCGCCCGCTTCGCCGCCTCGGGCTGGGCCACGCTCGCCTGCGACGGCCACGACCCCAGGGCGATCTCGGCCGCTCTCAGGGAAGCGACGCAGCAGGACCGGCCGACGGTCGTCGCCTGCCGCACCACGATCGGCTACGGCGCGCCGACTCTGGCCGGCACCGCCAAGACCCACGGCAGCCCGCTGGGCGAGAAGGAGGTCGCCGGTGCCCGCGAGAAGCTCGGCTGGAGCCATGCGCCCTTCGAAGTGCCGGTGGAGATTGCGACGGCCTGGCGCGCCATCGGTCGGCGCGGCGCCGCCGCGGCCGATGCCTGGGAGAAGCGCCTGGCGGCCTCCGATCAGCGCGCCGAGTTCGAGCGCCGCATCGCCGGCCGGCTGCCGGCCAACTGGCAGGACAGCCTGAAGCCGCTGAAGGCCGCGATCCTGAAGGAGAAGCCCGCGCAGGCCACGCGCGTCTCCTCGCAGAAGGTGCTGGACGTGCTGGTGCCGGCGCTGCCGGAACTGCTCGGCGGCTCGGCCGATCTCACCGGATCGAACAACACCAAGGCCGCTGCCGCCGCGGTGCTCTCGGCGAAGAACTACGGCGGGCGCTACGTGCACTACGGCGTGCGCGAGCATGGCATGGCGGCCGCGATGAACGGCCTCGCGCTGCACCGCGGCATCATCCCCTTCGGCGGCAGCTTCCTGGTGTTCACCGACTACTGCCGCCCCGCGATCCGGCTCTCGGCACTGATGGGCCAGCGCGTCGTCTACGTCATGACGCACGATTCGATCGGCCTGGGCGAGGACGGCCCGACGCACCAGCCGGTCGAGCACCTGGCCGCGCTGCGCGCGATGCCGAACCTGCTGGTGCTCCGGCCCTGCGACGCGATCGAGACGGCCGAGGCCTGGGAGATAGCGCTGACCGAGGTAGGCCGGCCGACAGTCATCGCGCTGACCCGACAGAACGTGCCGACGCTGCGGAGCGAAGCCGGCGAGAACCTCTCGGCGCTCGGTGGCTACATCCTGGCACCGGCCTCGGGTCCCCGGGCAGTGACGCTGATCGCCTCCGGTTCGGAAGTTTCCATAGCACTCGCCGCCCAGCAGCAGCTCGAGGCCGAGGGCATCGCCGCCACGGTGGTGTCGCTGGTCTCCTGGGAGCTCTTCGCCCAGCAGCCGCAGCACTATCGCGACGAGGTGCTGGGGCCGGGCGCGCTGCGCGTCGGCATCGAGGCCGCCGGCGGCTTCGGCTGGGAGCGCTGGCTCGGCAATGACGGCGCCTTCGTCGGCATGACCTCCTTCGGCGCCTCGGCACCGGCGGAGAAGCTCTACAAGCACTTCGGAATCACGGCAGAGGCGGTGGTGGCCGCGGTCAAGGCGCGGCTCTAAATAAGCAAGACCGGCGAACGCAGAGGATCGAAGGAAAGAGGAAATGGCGAGCCTGCACGAGACGGCCTTGGCGCTGGTCGCCGAGGGCAAGGGCATCCTGGCGGCGGACGAATCGAGCGGCACGATCCAGAAGCGTTTCGACTCGCTGAAAATACCCTGCACCGAGGAAAACCGGCGCGACTACCGTGAGATGCTGTTCCGCGCCAGGGGAGCCGGCCAGTACATCGCCGGCGTCATCCTCTACGACGAGACGATCCGGCAGAAGGCGGCCGACGGCACGCCGCTGGTCGAGGTGCTGAGGGCGGCCGGCATCATCCCCGGCATCAAGGTCGACAAGGGGACGAAGGCACTCGCCTTCCACCAGGGCGAGGTGGTGACCGAAGGCCTCGACGGCCTGCGCGACCGCCTTGCCGAGTACCACAAGCTGGGCGCCCGCTTCGCGAAGTGGCGCGGCGTCTACAAGATCGGCGAAGGGATTCCCTCGGCTGCCTGCATCACCGCCAATGCCCATGCGCTCGCGCGCTACGCCGCGCTGTCGCAGGAAGCCGACATCGTGCCGATCGTCGAGCCGGAAGTGCTGATGGACGGCGACCACGACATCGAGACCTGCCAGTTCGTCACCGAGGAGGTGCTGCGCGCCGTCTTCTCCGAACTCGCCGTGGCCGAGGTCGATCTCGGCG